>JBAQGH010000114.1:0-12678 GCA_049287685.1 Solirubrobacteraceae bacterium
CCGCACATGTGCGGCCCGGGGCCATGGCGCATGCGCCATGGCCTTCCAAATGAGTCAAGATGGATTGAGTGGGAGAAGAATCTCCACAGACCAAATCGTTGATGCCGCCGGCGCCCTCAGGCGAACAGTTCGAGATCGCGCTCGGTGAGCAGCGCGCGACGATCGTCGAGGTGGGGGGTGGGTTGCGCGAGTACACGGTCGCCGGCGAGCCGGTTCTGCACCCTTACGAGGTGGGAGAGATGTGCGACGGCGCGCACGGCGCGGTGCTGCTGCCGTGGCCCAACCGGCTCGCGCAGGGCCGCTACGAGTTCGACGGCGAGGATCACCAGCTCGCGCTCACCGAGCCCGCAAAGCGCAACGCGATCCACGGCTTGCTGCGCTGGCGCTCGTGGTGGGCGGCAGAGCGCGAGCCCGATCGCGTCGTGATGGCCACGCGCCTTCACCCACAGCCGGGATACCCGTTCGCGCTCGACGCCACCGTCGCCTACGAGCTGGACGAGGACGGCCTGCACGTGACGATCGGTGCGGTCAACGTCGGCTCGCGCGCGTGCCCGTATGGCTCGGGCCAGCACCCTTACCTCTCGCCTGGCGAGGGCACGATCGACGGCTGCGAGCTCGAGCTGCCCGCGCGCACCCGTTTGCTGGTGGACGAGCGCCACCAGGTCCCAGTCGACCGCGAGCCGGTGGACGGCACCCCTTTCGACTTCCGCGAGCAGCGCCCGATCGGCGAGCTTCAGATCGACTCTGGGTTCTGCGATCTGATCCGCGACGCTAGTGGTCGCGCCACCGCGCGCTTTCACCGTCCCGATGGCACCCGCGTGGAGCTGTGGGTGGACGAGCAGCATGAGGTCCTGCAGGTTTACACCGCCCACACCTTGGCCCCCTCGCGCCGGCGACGTGGCTTGGCGGTAGAGCCAATGACGTGCGCCGCAAACGCGTTGCAGAGCGGCGATGGGCTCGCGCGGCTGGAGCCGGGGCAGGCGTTCTCATCGCGCTGGGGCGTGCGGCTGGCGTGAGCGAATGCGATGCGCTCGGGGGCGACGCCGTCTGGCGCGCTTGGAGCCGAGCCAGTCGTTGACCGCGCGCTGGGGCGTTTGCCTGCGCTGAGACGAGCTCAGGAGACGGGCGCCGGCTCGACGTCGTGCCCAGGGACGCCGGCCGCCGCGTAGGCGTCGAGCGCGTCGAGCGTCTCGGCCGCCAGCAGGGCGTGGGCCAGGCTCTCCAGCTGCGAGCGGTGCTCTGTGAGCAGCTGCGTTACTTCGCCGTGCGCCTGCTCGACCAGCTTGCGCACCTCCTCGTCCACCAGCCGCTGCGTCTGCTCGGAGGTGACGTTCATTCCCGGCAGCAGCGGCTGGTCGTCGTTGGGTAGCAATGTGACCGGCCCGAGCGCCTCACTCATCCCCCAACGCCCAACCATCTGCCGAGCGATCGCGGTCAGCTGTTGGATGTCGGACTCGGCGCCGGTCGTGATCGTGCCGTAGACGACCTCCTCGGCCACGCGTCCGCCGAGCGCGACACGGATCTTGGCCTGTAGCTCCTCGGTCGAATAGGACACGCGGTCGGCGTCGGGTGTGGACAGGGTCACCCCGAGCGCCATCCCTCTGGGAATGATCGACACCTTGCGTACCGGGTCGGCGCCGGGCGTCAACATCCCTACGAGTGCGTGTCCAGACTCGTGGTAGGCGGTGCGCTCTCGGTCCGCGGGAGAAAGCAGTATCCCGCGGGGCGAGCCCAGCATGATCTTCTCCAGCGAATCGGTGAAATCCGCCATCTTCACCTTTTCGTGACCGCGGCGGGCGGCAAGCAGGGCCGCCTCGTTGGCGAGGTTGGCCAGATCGGCCCCGACCATCCCTGGCGTCGAGCGTGCCAGGGCGTCGAGGCTCACCTCGTCATCGAGCGGGATCGAGCGCGTGTGCACCGCGAGGATCTTCGCGCGACCGTCGCGGTCGGGCGCCTGTACGGTCACGCGCCTGTCGAAGCGCCCAGCACGCAGCAGGGCGGGGTCGAGCACGTCAGGCCGGTTCGTGGCGGCCAGCACGACAACGGCCTCGGAGCTCTCGAAGCCGTCGATCTCGGTGAGGATCTGGTCGAGCGTCTGCTCGCGCTCGTCGTTCGCGCCGGTAACGGACACCGACCCCTGGCGCGAGCGCCCGATCGCGTCGAGCTCGTCGATGAAGATGATCGCCGGCTCCGCCTCCTTGGCCTTGGCGAACAGGTCGCGCACGCGAGAGGCTCCGACGCCGACGATCGCCTCGATGAACTCCGACGCGGAGATCGAAAAGAATGCGGCGTGCGCCTCGCCGGCCACCGCACGCGCCAGCAGCGTCTTGCCGGTGCCGGGCGCGCCGGAGAGCAGCACCCCGTGTGGCATGCGCCCGCCGAGGCGCCCGTAGCGCTCAGGATTACGCAGAAAGTCGACGATCTCCGAGAGCTCGGCCTTGGCCTCGTCGATGCCCGCCACGTCGTCGAAGGTGACGCGGATCTTCTCGGGATCGATGCGCCGTGCCTGGGAGCGGCCGAAGTTGCCGAGCGCACCCATGCCGCCGCCGCCGCGCATCGCGCGCCGCGCTACGAATATAAACAGCCCCACTATCAGCAGCGTTGGCCCGAAGCCGAGTAGCAGCTCAGCCAGTATCGAGGTGCTCTTGGAAGTCGACTTCGCATTGACTTCAACTCCCTTTTCCTGCAACAGTGCGGCGAGCTGGCTGTCGTTCCAGAAGCTCGGCACCTCGGTCGCGAACAACGTCGTCGGCGTCGCTTTCTTGTCGCTGGACGGGTAGCGCTGCTTGGCCTTGAACGTGCCTTCGATCGTGTCGCCCTTGGAGGAGATCGACTTGACCTCGCCGCTCTTGACCTGTGCGAGGAAGTAGGGATTGAACGAGACCGTCACCCGAGGTTGGCCGGCTGATGGCGCGAACAGCAGCACCGACAGCCAGTTGAGCGCGAGCAGCGCGATCACGAACCAGATGAAGCCGCGCCTGCGGTGCGGGGGAGGCCCGCTCGGCGCTTGCTCGGGCATGCCACGCCCGTCGGGAGCCGGCGCGACCTGCCAGCCGCGCTTGTCGCGCGGCATCGGCGGGTGAGCGTCGGCTCGGCTGGCCCCGGTCCGCTCAGAGTCCCCTGAAGCTTGATCGGGCATGAGCCAATGCTACGCGCCGGAATGGATGGGCACGGCGCGGTATGGACGCGTGGGCGTTGGGGTGGACTGCTTACGTGGAGTCAGATCGGCGATGCCACCCGCGCGCGCGGGGGCATTACGTAGAAAGCCGCAGCCTGTGCAAGGGTGCTCCCGGATGGTGTCGCTTCGGGTGCCGTCTAGGGTGATGTCCGACCGCGCATATCGATTGCAACCGGGAGCCAAGGAGCGACGAGATGTTCAAGAACGTGCTGGTGGGAGTCGACGACAGGCAGGGTGGCCGCGACGCGATAGCGCTGGCTACGCATCTCGTCGACGAGGCAGGAAAGCTGACACTGCTCAACGTCCACAGCGGCGTGCTGCGCCCAGTGGACGCGGCCAGCCCGGGCGCGGTCTCGGCCGAGCAGGAACGCTCGCACACTTTGCTGGAGGCCGAGCGCGAACGCGCAGGCGTGCAAGCAGAGCTGGTAAGCGTCGTCTCGGCGAGCCCAGGCAAGGGCCTGCACCAGCAGGCCGAGGAGCAGCAGGCCGACCTGATCGTCGTCGGCTCCTGCTCGCGCGGCACTTTCGGCCGGGCGATGCTCGGCGACGACACCCGCGCTGCCCTGAATGGCTCCCCCTGCGCGGTGGCGGTCGCCGCTCACAGCTACGCCGAGGCGCCGACACCGATCGCGAAGATCGGCGTCGGCTACGACGGCTCGCCGGAGAGCGAGGCCGCGCTCGCGATGGCGCGCGAGCTCGCAACCCCTACGCGGGCAAGCGTGATCGCGCTGGAGGCGGTTTCGATGCCGTCCTACGCCTACTCGGGCATGGTGTCGCCGGCGATCGGCGAGAGCATGGAAGTGATGATCAGCGAGGCCAAGGAGCGCATGCGCGCATTGCCGGGTGTCGACGGTCGCGCCGTGTACGGCTTCGCCGGCGAGGAGCTGGCGGCCCTCGGCGATGAGTTGGACATCTTGGTAGTCGGCTCACGGGGTTATGGCCCGGTCAAGCGTTTGGTCGTCGGCAGCACGTCCGAGTACCTGGAGCGGCGCGCGCGCTGCTCTTTGCTGGTGTTGCCGCGCGTTGCCGGGGACTGAACGCCAGGAGATAACGCGACGGTCACAAAGTGGCCACGCAACAGTTACAAAGCGGCTGTTTGTCGTGATTACGGTTGGCGTGTTCCACACCCCTATATCCGGACACGAAGTCCGTGCAAAGGAGACCGTAATGACGAAGCGTTCTGGCCCGCGAGCGTTTGCTCGTGTAGCAGCCGCGATCCTTGCGGCGAGTGCGTTGGGAGCGGCATTCGACGCGCCGGCGCAAGCCGACGGAGGACATTTCCCCTCTCCCGGTGGCGGGCACTCGGCACTGATGCCGGGCAACCTGTTGCTCAGTCGCAGCGTCTATGAAAACGACCCGGGCCTGACAACCGGAGTCACCGAGCTGCCGGCCGGATGTGTCACCGCTTGCACGCTTGCCAACGCCGGTGGCGCCTACCCAGAAGTTTGGAACAACGACCTCGTGGACGAAAGCTTCGGCGTCACTTCGAAGATCTTGCTGGACCAGCTCACTCCGTGGGGAGCGCCTGTCAGCACTTTGCAGGTGCCCAACAGCGCCGAGCCGGGCGTCTCCTCGGGCTCCGACCAGATGGTGACCAGCTTCTCCTCGAAGTCCGAACTGGCGCTCAACCTCTCCACGCGCGGCAATAACGTCACGTTCATGGGCTATCTCGCCCCGGTCGACACGGTCGACGTCTCCAATTCCAACACCCCGGGCGCGATCGACCCGACAAATCCGGTCCCTGGCGCTTATTACCGCGTGGTGGCACAGCTGAACGCCCAAGGTCAGTTCCAGTTCACCGAGACCAACGCCTACAGCGGCAACAACGGTCGCGCGGCGATCCTCAGCGAAGAACACGGCGCGCACGCGATCTACATGGCCGGCAACGCCGGTAACGGCGCCAACCCACAGCCGGCCGGAGTGGTCGTCGGCACGGGCGCACAGATCCTCAAGCCCTCGCGCGAACCAGTGCCGGAGCTCCTGCAAGAACCAGGATTCCCGACACCGGTGGGCAGCTTCAACGTCACACAGCTCGGCGACAAGGTGGACAAGATCGGCAAGGACACAAACTTTCGCGGTCTGACCATCTCGGGCAATGTTGTCTACTACACGAAGGGCAGCGGCAGCAACGGTGTCGACACCGTCTACTTCCTGGACACGACGGGCAAGGCTTGCCCGAACGGCGTGGGACTCCCGGCGGCAAACGCGAAACTGCCCTCGTGGCCGCTTGCCTATAACCCCGAAGAGTTGGCGGCCGAAGGCCTGAAGCCCAACAACATGTGCGTCCTCAAGGGCTTCCCGACGGCTCTGGCAAAGAAGGCAACGTCGTTCCCGTTCGGCATCTGGTTCGCCAACGCGAACACGCTGTATGTCGCCGATGAGGGCAACGGCGAAAACGCGTACTCGACAACCAAGAACGAATACAACGAAGCGGCCGCGCAGACGGGCGCGGGTCTGCAGAAGTGGGTCTTCAACTCGACCGCCGGGGAATGGCAGCTCGCCTACACCTTGCAGAACGGTTTGAACCTGGGCAAGCCCTACACGGTGCCTGGCTACCCCACCGGCGACAACGCGGCGACGGGTCTGCCGTGGGCGCCGGCAACCGACGGGCTACGCAACATCGACGGTCGCGTCAACCCCAACGGGACGGCCACGATCTGGGCGATCACCTCGACGGTCAGTGGCGACGGCGACCAAGGTGCCGATCCGAACAAGCTCGTGGCGATCACCGACCAGCTGGGCGCAACCGCACCTCCGGCCTCGGAGAGCTTCGGCACGGTGCGGGCGGCCGCCAGCGGCGAAGTGCTGCGCGGCATCTCGTTCACGCCGGGGACCGGTGCTCAGCAGGGCGGCTACCACCAGGGTGGCGGCTTCTCCGAGCACAACTATGGCGGTCACTAGCGAATACGACGAGTAGCGAAATAGCGAGCGGGGCGGTTGCGCTGGAGAGTTCAGCGCGGCTGCCCCGCCGCGCGTTTGTGGGTTTGCGTGTCGGCTTACATCGCGCAGCGCGGGGTGGATGCCGTAGACGCACTGCTCCGGTTTCGCTGGGCGGCGTCTATCGTTTGTGCTGAATGTAGATCGAGATTATGATCTTTGTCCGGAGGCGAAGTTGGACGGCCTGCGACAATGCGACAACCGACCAGCGCGTACCGAAAGGACACCAAAGCATGACTCTGCAACTAGGCGATGTCGCCCCCGATTTCGAGGCGCAGACCGACCAGGGACCGATCCACTTCCATGACTGGATCGACGGCTCATGGGCGGTTCTGTTTTCCCACCCCAAGGACTTCACTCCAGTCTGCACGACAGAGCTCGGCTACATGGCCAAGATCAAGCCAGAGTTCGACCGTCGCGGCGTGAAGATCATCGGTCTCTCGGTCGACCAGACAGGCAAGCACGAGCAATGGGCCAAAGACATCGAGGAGACCCAAGGCTATGCGCCCAACTACCCGATCATCGGCGACAGCGACTTCAACGTCTCCAAGCTCTACGGGATGCTGCCGGCAAGCACCGATGGCGACTCGGATGCGCGCACGCCGGCGGACAACCAGACGGTCCGCAACGTATTCGTGATCGGGCCCGACAAGAAGATCAAGCTGATCCTCGTCTACCCGATGACGACCGGGCGCAACTTCGACGAGGTATTGCGCGTGATCGACTCGCTGCAGCTGACGGCCAGTCACAAGGTCGCCACACCGGTCAACTGGAAGCCGGGCGAGAAGGTGATCATCGCCGGATCGGTCTCCGAGGACGAAGCGAAGGCGACCTACCCGGATGGCTGGGAGACGCCTAAGCCTTACATCAGGATCGTGCCGCAGCCGAGTTGAGGAATACCGGCCACGGACATCTCTGTCGAGGGGCATCTCTCGACGCTGTCCTTCCGGTGCCTTTGTGACTATTTCCACCCACGCGACTCTGCAGTCCGGCGAGTCCGCGGAGCGCGGTCGGGAGGCCCGAAAGGCTGTAGCCCGGTCGGCTCACGGCGACTGGGTTCCCGCCGCGGACCGGCCTGATCCTGTTGCTGTGCTCGCGGCTCAGGCGGCCTCGCGCGTACAGGAGCTCGTCCCGATCCGCTACGGGCGAATGCTCGTCTCGCCGTTCACTTTCTATCGCGGCGCCGCGGCCGTGATGGCGGCCGACCTCGCCGCGACGCCGGATTCGGGGATCGCGGTGCAGGCTTGCGGCGATGCCCACATCTCGAACTTCGGCGGATTCGCGGCACCGGATCGCAGGCTCGTATTCGGCCCCAACGACTTCGACGAGACCTTGCCCGGCCCGTGGGAGTGGGACGTTAAGCGGATGGCCTCAAGCGCCGAGATCGCCGGCCGCGACATCGGCTTGTCCCCAGATCTCCGCCGCTGGATCGTGCGCGACTGTGTGCGCGAGTACCGCGAGGGCATGCGCGGCTTTGCTGGCGAGAGCCATCTCGACGTCTGGTATGACCGGCTCACCGCCAGCGAATTGGTCGAGCGCTTCGGCGGCAGGCTCGGCGCCAAGGGGCGGATCGTGTTCGCCAAGCCGTTCGCCAAGGCGCGGCGCAAGACCAGCTTGCGGGCGGTCAAGAAGCTCACCGAGCGTGTTAACGGGGACCTGCGTTTTCGCAGCGTCCCGCCGCTCTTGGTCCCGTTGCGCGAGCTGTTCGACCACGGCGACGCTCGCGATGAGAGCGCCTACGTGCGCGAGCTGCTGGACGAGTATGCGGCGAGCCTAGACGTCGATCGGTGTTATCTGTTCGGTACCTACCGCTTCGTGGATATGGCCCGCAAGGTCGTCGGGGTCGGCAGCGTTGGTACCCGCGCCTGGGTCTTCCTGCTCGTCGGCCGCGATGGCAAGGACCCGCTGGTACTGCAAGCGAAGGAGGCACAGGCCTCGGTGCTCGAGCCCTACCTGGGCGCGAGCGAGTTCAAGAATCACGGCGAGCGGGTCGTCCAGGGCCAACGGATCTCCCATGCCGCGAGCGACACATTCCTCGGCTGGCAGCGCAGCCAGGGACTGGACGGCCAAGAGCACGACTTCTACGTTCGTCAGCTATGGGACTGGAAGGCCTCGGCTGACCTGTCCACGATGAACGAGTGGGGCCTGCACGCGTACACGCGCGCGTGTGGGTGGTCTTTGGCGCGTGCCCACGCCCGCTCCGGTGACCGGCTCGCGATCGCCGCCTATCTGGGCGCCGGTACCAAGTTCGATCGGGCGATCGCCGATTTCTCCACGGCCTATGCAGACCAGAACGAGCTGGACTACCAGCGGCTGGCGGATGCCGTCGCCGCGGGTGAAGTCGCGGCCGAGGCCGGCGTCTGATCTGGTGCGGCTGGGCTGGAGCTCAGGCGACTTCACCCCAACCAAGTACCAAATGACCAGCTCATACGGCTTGCCGTAAACGAGATTTCGCGTCCCTCGAACGCATGGGGTAACGCTTCTACGGGTACCGAAGCTTTAGGCGACGCTGACGTGGGCGCCGTGGGCGTCTTCAGAGGGAGCAAGATGACTGAGCGATCCGCCGGTGACGTAAAGCTAGTCCAGTATCTGAACGAGGCCTATGGTCTCGAGAAGCGCTTGGAGACGACGCTCGAGGCACATGCCGCGATGACCACACAGGCCGCCTACAAGAAGCGCTTGAAGCAGCATCTGTCGGAAACCAAGCGCCATGGCCGAGATGTCAAGAAACGCGTCAAGGAGCTTGGCGGTGTGGCCGCCACGATCGACGCGCCCGGTCCTGCGTCTGTCACGGATGCCGCCCAAGCGGTTCTCAGCGGCGCGCAAAAGGCGGCGGCGCTCGCCCAGGGTCCTCTGCACGCATTGCGCGGTACCGGCGAGGAGGAAAAGCAACTGAAGAACGCCAAGACCGAGTATGCAAGCGAGTCCGAGGAGATCGCCACCTACTCGGCGATCGAGGCACTCGCCGAGACACTGGACGACAAGGACACACAACGACTCGCACGCGGGATCCGTCGTGAGGAGGAACGCATGCGCTCCTATCTCGCGAAGCAGATTCCGCGCTTGACAAAGGCGGTCGCCAAGGCGGAGATCCCCGCTTCGCAACGCCGGACTGCCACACGTGCCAAAAAGGCTTCTGCTCGCGGGAAGAGGGAGAAGAGTGGGGTGGGTACCCAAGCGAGGGGTGGGCGGACGCCGTGAACGACGATCAAAGCGATGCGGCGTTCAACGTCGCCGACTGGCACGGCAAGCTGCTGGTGGACCTCGTGGGCCAAAAGATCGGCAAGCTCGAGGACGTATACATCGATGTCGAGACCGACGTACCACAGTTCGCGACGGTCAAGGAGGGATTCATCGGGCGACACCTAACCTTCGTGCCGCTTGCCGGGATCAATCTGGGTCCCGACGAGCTGCGGGTAGCAGTCACCAAGGAGCAGGTTCAGGCTGCGCCCAACATCGAACAGCATGGCGAGGAGCTCTCCCAAGCCGACGAGTCCGCTCTCTACCATCATTACGAGCTCAACTACACGCCGCCGGACACGGAGAGCGGCCGCCGGCTGGCTCGACGCTAGGCCGGGCGCGGGACCGGGTGCTGGCTGAGCGGCGGCTAGGTGCCTTGCGAAGGCTGGCCCTCAGAATGAGGCCGAGGTTTGCAGGGATTTTCCATGCGCTCGAGTGGACTCGAACCACCACGGACCATTCGGTCCACAAGGCCCTCAACCGGATACGGTTGGTGTGGATAGGTCCGAGGACGTCCAAATCGTCCACTTTGTGGGGATTGCTGGACGCATCGGACGGGTCTGGACGGGTGGATGTTCTCAAAGTGTTCTCAGAGAACCAGCGCGGCATCCGTCGCCGGGTCACTGGGTCGAATGAAGACACGAGGCTCAGCCTGTAGACCAAAGGTTGTAGCGGCATGAGAACGACAAAGCCCCGGCCGCATAACTCCCCGAAGGAAGTCCTAGGCGGTACCGGGGCGTCTCATGTAGCTTAGCGAGCAGATGGACGCTAAACAAGCAGCGGCCTGGATCTCGGATGCAAGATTCCAGCCTTTTCTCGCAGAGGCAAACGGCGATCACGCGCGCGCCGTGGCGCTCTACGAGTGGCATGTGCGTCTCGCGGCGGCTTGCTTCGCAACGATCCACGGCTTCGAGGTGCTGATTCGCAACGCAATCGACGCAGAGCTGGGTCGTGACCAACCCCAGACTCCGATCCGCGACACATGGCTCATGGACTTCAGCATCTTGCAGCCAAACGGCGTCAAGCAAGTCATCGTCGCCGTCGAGCGTCTTGAGAAGGGCAAGGACATCACCCGCAGTCGCGTTGTCGCGGGGGTATCGTTTGGCTTCTGGGCCGGTCTGTTCAGCAAGGGATACGAGGAGCTTTGGCGTCACCGGCTTCGCAACGCTTTTCCGGCTGGTGCGATTACGCGGAAGGATCTGACTCAGTCGATGAGGTCGATCCAAACCTTCCGTAATCGAGTCGCTCACCACGATTGTCTGCTTTCGCAGCCCGTCGAAGACAGGGTTGGCGAAATGAAGCGCATCGCCGGATGGATCGATCCTGACGCTGCCCACTGGCTTGATCGACAGTGCTCGGTCTCGTCTTTGCTGGCTAGCAGGCCCTGATGGCGAGAGTAGGCGAGAACTGACCTGGCCTTCGGCTCTAGGTCTGCCACATCCAACCACCGTATTCTGTGACTCGCTGATGACCTCGATCAACAACCCAGCAGGGCGCCTCTACCTTCTGCTTACGCGACTCCGCAATATGAACGGCGACAGGCCGCTTATCGACACCTGGTCTGACATCCTTGGCGAGCCGCCGGCACTGGTGCGTGAGCATCTCGGTGCCGTCGCGGAACTCGTCACGCAAATCGACGCCGCTGCCACCGAGCCGGGCAGGGAACGGGTCGCCGCGCCGGTGGCGCGTTACCGTGACCAGTGGCTACAGGCGATCTTCCCGCTCGAGCGGCCCTTCAAGGAAGCAACTGCGAATGTCAGGCCCAGCGACGAGGCGCATGAGGCCCTGGGCCTTGTAGCAGCGATCCTTGAAGCCGTGGCACCCGATGAGGCGATCCCGTCAGAGGAAGATCGGACCGCGCTCGTCGAGCAGCTACAGGCCCTCGTAGAGGAAGTCACCAGCGATGAAGAACTGCCAGAGGAGGTCGCGCACCTGATCGTGGCCCGCCTCACGGAAATCGAGGTGGCGTTTCACCACATCGAGATTGGGGGACCGGAAGCCATCCGGCACGCGACCGATGCCCTGATGGGTGCCGCAGTCGCCAGCAGTGCGGTCAACGAAAAGACCAGGAACGCTAGCGTCATCAAGAACGTCATGGCAGTAGCCGGGTCGATCTACGTTCTATTTGCTGCTGGCCCGGCAATACAGAAGTCGCTGGAAGCGTGGCCCGTCGTCGTCCAAGAGATAACTGCCCGGCACGTCGTCTCCGTGCCGCACACGAGCGACACAAACGGGATTGTGGACGCCGAGGTCGTGGAGGCCCAAGAGCGGCACGAGGGGGACAAGCCGCTACCCTAGCCCCTCGCGCCGCCGACAGGCCGAGAAGTGGGAAACATCATTATGTACGATTCGTGCCAAACGTTAGGCTTCTCCTTATGGCACGGAAGCCAAAACTTGAGAAGCTAACCGTCTCGCTGCTAAAGAAGAACCTGACGCGGCAGGACGTGCTGCGCGATGTCGGCGTAGTCAGTAGCCACCGCGTGACAGCGGTAAATGATGAGGAAGACTCGCTGTTTGTCGCATCAACGCCACCTCATCCCCCAGGATGGAAGGCATACCTCTCAAGTCATGTTGCAGATTCGCTGGATGGGCTCGTTACGGCTTCCGCATCGGCGGTTCTACTACTGGAGGTGAAAGACCGATTGTTTGCGATCACGTTTGGTCAAGGTCGCCATCTGCTGGACCCCGAAGTTTTTGAGCCTGATTTTGGGTTGCGAGTCGTGCTGAACACAGTCGCACCCGATCAGCTCAAGAGCGTCGACGCCAAGACTATCGATGAGACAACCGTGCATACGAGGCGCGATTTGAGTCGCAACTCGCCCTTCTCCGCGTTTGGTCTAGATGTAAGCCGCGATTTGCTTCGTGCCGTCACAGGAACGCCACGAGATACATCGCTTGCTCATCGACTGACTGGTGCCGATGCGCTGGGCATCCAGACTCGTGCTCGGGTCCCCGATCTGCCGGATCTCGCAGAGCGTCTGCTCGAAGCGTATGAAGCTGATGACTACAAGGAGCACTTTCGATTTCATCGACTACCTTCGGCCTGAGAAGAATCCCGCGCGGATTCGTGAACTCGACGACGCATTGATTTCGGCACTTGCCACGCGAGAGATAACCGATGCTCACCTCGCCGCACCGGAAACTCTCGACTGGCTTGACGTTTACGGCTTCCGTTTCTCATCTATGGCGAATGAGGAAGTGGAGTGGACCCGGTTTGACGGACGTCTGATTGCTTTCGTGGTTTAGATGCGAAAGGATGGTGTCTATGTCAGGATCTGTGCGTCGGTATCCGGAGGAGTTCAAGCGTGAGGCGGTGGGCCTGG
>JBAQGH010000115.1:0-1641 GCA_049287685.1 Solirubrobacteraceae bacterium
CGCCGAGACCGCGCGGCGGCTGCATCGCAAGGGCGCCAACGTCGCGCTTGTCGGCCTCGAGCCCGAGCTCCTGGAAGCACTCGCGGCTGAGCTGGGCAGCGACAGGGCAGCCGCGTTCGAGGCCGACGTCACCGACTACGAGGCGCTGCAGCGGGCGGTCAGCGCCACCGTCGAGCGCTTCGGAGCGATCGACGTGGGCATCGCCAACGCCGGCATCGCCTTCACCGGGCCGCTCGCCACGGCGCCGATCGAGCAGGTCGAGCGCACGCTTGCCGTCAACTTCCTCGGCGTGTGGCGCACCGACCGCGCGCTGATCTCCCAGATCACGGAGCGCAAGGGCTACCTGCTCAACATCTCCTCGCTGTCGGCCGTCGCGCACGCGCCGCTGATGGCGCCCTACACATCCGCCAAGTCGGGCGTGGAGGCGCTGACCGACTCGCTGCGCATGGAGACGATGCCCACCGGTGCGCGCGTCGGCTGCGCTTACTTCGGCTTCATCGACACCGACCTCGTGCGCGGCAGCTTCGCACAGCCGTCGACCGAACGGATCCGCGACAACTCGCCCGCCTTCATCAGCAAGCCAGCGCCCGTCTCCAAGGCGGTCGACGCGATCGAGCACGGCATCGAACGGCGCGCCGCACGCCTGTGGGCGCCGCGCTGGGTCGGCCCGATGATCACGCTGCGCGGACTGATCCAGCCGCTCACAGAACGCCGGCTGCTCAGAGACCAGGACAGCCTGGTCGAGAGCATCCGCGCCGCCGAGACCTCCCGGGAGGCAAGCGCCCAAGACCCGCTGCTCGGCGTCGCGATGCAGGCAGTGGAAAAACAACCGTGAGCATAGGCCCCCCGCGCGCGTGGGGGGCACGCCGTTTTTGAATATGCCCGGCCGGCGGCTTAGCGCGGCCGGGCGGCCTTACTCCACTGACGAGAACTCGGCGATCGCGATCGCCAGCATCACCAGGCCGATGACCGCCACCATCGCCGCCTCGAGCAGGCCCGGCACGTGCCAGCCCCACCACGTCACCCCCGGCGCCAATGCTTGGCGCACCAGCGGGCTGATCGGCAGGTGCGCGAACACCGCGCGGCGCATCGGGTCGACCGCGTAGGTGAGCGGGTCCAAGCGGTTGAGCACCGCCAGCCACGCCGGCAAGTTGTTCACGGGGAACAGAGCGCCCGAGAGGAAGAACATCGGCATCATCGCCATCTGCATCAGGGCCATGAACGACTGCATCTGCGTGATGCGCGCGGCGGCCATCATGCCGAAGGCGGTGATCGCGAAGGCGAGTAGCAGCTGCAGGGCGAAGATCTCCAGGGCCAGCCCGACCGTGTAATGGACGCCCACGAACGGACCGATCGCCATCACGATCACGCCCTGGAAAGCTGCCACCGTCGCGCCGCCAGCGCACTTGCCGAGCACGATCGAGGAGCGGCGCACCGGCGCGACCATCATCTCGCGCAGGAAGCCGAACTCGCGGTCCCAGACCAGCGAGGCAGCGGAGAACATGGCCGTGAACATCACCGCCATGCACAGCACCCCGGGGTAGACGAACGTGCGCAGGCTGACTCCGTGGGTGCCCGCCGAGGCGATCCGTGAGAGCCCCGTGCCGAGCACGAACAGGAACAGGAACGGCTGCATCAGGG
>JBAQGH010000116.1:0-29917 GCA_049287685.1 Solirubrobacteraceae bacterium
CTGAACGCACCTTCACGACACAGCAATCGCTGTGCACACACTCACAGTGCATCTAGTCTGTGCGAGATTTTTGTGCGCTGTGGGGCAGGCTGTGCGGCTCGGGAGGGGAGCCCGTGGCCGCTGCTCAGAAAGTGGTCCAGCGGTTCTGCGTGGGGTTCCAGCGGCCGGCCGTGGTGCCGGCGAGGATCGGGTCTAGGAAGGTGGCGGCCTCGGCGTGCGCTGTCCCGAGGTCGGCTGGCAGGCCGACGTCTGCTGCGGCGCTCGTGTAGGGCCTTGCCCAAGAGGCTGGTGGTGGTGGAAGCGCGGTGGGGAGTGGCTGGCGTTTGCGGGTGCTGAATGTCGTGTTGAGGCTCGCGTGTAGGCGGTCGGCGTGTGGGGAGGCGAGGTCGGCGATCAGGAGGATGTCGATGAGATCCTTGATTCGGGTGCTGTGCTGTTCTTGTGGGCCGTAGGTCGCGGTGTATGCGTGGACCTTCTCGGCGATGTGCTGCTCCAGGGCGATCACGGGCATCTCGATCGGCTGTATGTCGGCGAAGTCCAGGAGGCTCGGGATTGGCAGGTGTTCAAAGGGGGCGGTTGGCTGCTCGTTGAGCGCGACGTCTACGGGGAACTGCTCGAAGCGTCGTCCGGCGACTTCGGCAGTCACGCTGTAGCGGACGGCTCGGAATGCTTCTGCTTGGTCGAGTGTGGCGGTGCGCGCTACATCGAAGCCGAAGTGGTCGTGGAGGTCGATCGCTTGCGCGGCGATGAGTCGTGCGGTCGCGGTCTGCTCGTCGTCAGCTCCCGCTAGGTCGATGTCCTTGGTCATTCGTGTTCGCACACCTAGTCGCAGCTCAAGCGCGAACGCTCCCTTGAGCACCCAGTTTCCCGGCTCCCCGACGGCGAGCCTGGCGAGGAAGCGCTCGAAGGCGACGCGCTTTCGTAGCCGCATGACGGGAAGGCCGGTCGTGGTCGCTTCGTTGCGAATGCGCTGGTCAAGCGCGGCTCGGAATGCCTCGGCGGTGTCGTACTTCACGCGGCGGTGGCTTCCTCGGTTGTTTGCTTCACGAGTGCGGCGACGTGTCCGCCGTTTCGCTCGGCGTGCTTGGCGAGCTGGTCGGGGGTGGTACGTCCTTCCTGGAGGGCTTGACGGACGGCCATCTGGATCTGCTCTGGCGCGGTTCCTGAGCGTGCCGCGTCGACGATCGTCCTCGCTGGGGTTGTGACGCGGATGCCGTGGCGGGTCGTGATGTCGCCGTCCGGTATGGATGCGGTAGCGGTGTGCAGGGTTACGCCGCTGGGCGCCCGGACTCCCCGGTGCTCGCGGGAGACGAGAAGATGCACTGTGTTTGGCAGTACGTCGGAGAGTCCATGCAGTACGAGCGCGCTCTCGTGTGAGACGACGGCCCTCTCCATCCCGACGGTGAGCCATGCGGCGCGTATCTCATCGTGTTCGCCTGTTGGGTAGTCGCTGAGGCGGTAGAGCCCCTGTCGCATCCGCTGGAAGCGGCCTGAGCGGGCGTGGTGGGCGAGAAGCTGTGCGCTGACGCCTCGTTCTTGGGCCTGTCGTGTCGTGAAGAGACCATCCTGGGAGTAGGCGAGGCGGCTGAGCGCCGGGAGATCGGGCTTCTGGTCTACGTCAGACATTTCTACAGCATTCTTTTAGTGTATGCTGACAAGCATGTAGGTCTTTGTTGATCGCATCTTGGCGCTCAGCTTGACGGAATCCCAAATCAAAAGTGCCCCGGCGCAGCTCGAACTGCCCGGGGCGTGGCAAGGAAAGGAAGGACCTTCCCATGCAGGATGAGATTAGCCGGATGTCCGCCGATGACGAGGAGCGGGCAGAGAAAGGAATCCTCAGTCTGTTGTTGGCCTCCGATTCCCAGCGGCCCTGGTCGGTTGCGGAGCTTGAACGCGAGCGCGGCGAGCATCTCGGGACTGTCGATGCAGTCGCAAGTCTGCACGCTGCGGGCTTGATCCACCGCTGCGGAGAGTTCGTATTCGCGACCCGCGCCGCCGTGCGTATGGACGACCTTTCGCTCTGACGGTGGTTCGCCTGGCTGTGCCGGATCGTTCGGGATCGACCCATCGGGTTCACGCGGCGATCCGGCGCGCCGCCAAGGGGTGCGTCTCGCAATGGGGCAGCGATTGGCTGTTTCGGGAGCCAAGCGCAAAGTCGGTGGCCGTTTTCGGTCGCTCACGGTCATATACCGGTGTGAAGGGACAAAACCCAAACCCGGAAGCCCGAGCGGTCGCCGTGCAACAGGTAGCGCCTGAGCGCTACGTGGCGCGCGCTGAGCTGGCCGCGATCATGGGCGTGAGCCTGGCGACAGTAGATCGACTGGTCGCCGAGGGGATGCCGTCAGTGACGTGGGGGCGGCGCACACGCCGTTTCCGGCCGTCTGCGGCTATCTCTTGGGCGTCAGAACGGGAGAGGGCGGCGTGAGCGTTACACGGCTCCCATCGGGTCGCTGGCGAGCGCAGGTCTACGACCCCGCGACCGGGAAGAACCTCAGCGTCTCGAAGGTCGTTGGCGGCCCTGGCACGTTCGCGACCAAGACCGAAGCAAAGCGGGCGCGCGAGAAGGCGCGCGAGCGGTTGGGGGCCGTGCGCGCGAGGGACGTGACCGTTCATAGCTTCTGGGAGCGCTGGACAACCGATCCGCTGTTCGCGCGCCCAAAGGAGTCGAGCGACATCCGCCGCCGCGAGCTGACCAAGAGCTTCGCCGAGCGCTACGGCGACGTCCCGATCATTCAAGTCGGGGATGAGATCGTCGCCGACTGGCTCGCTGGTGGTGGCCGTGCCGGGTCGGTCCAAGGACTGTGTTCGATGTTCAACGACGCGGCATCGGTAAAGGCCGGTCGGCTGATCGACCGCAACCCGTTTCAGAAGCTCGGCATCTCACGCGGCAAGGGCCGACGCGACCAGCAACCGCCGACCGAGCAGAAGGTATGGGAGATCATCGCGCACGCCCGCAAACTTGCGTGTCCGTCGTTTGCGGCGTGGTTGCAAGTCGCCGCGTTCACCGGCCTTCGCCCCGGCGAGCTTGACGCGCTGCGGTGGGAGCGGATCGACTACGACCGCGCCCGCATCGTCGTAGCCGAGCAGTTCAGCGCCGCGACCCGCACATTCGACACGCCCAAGAATCATTTGCGGCGGGAGGCTCCGCTGACCACGCACGCACGCAACGCGCTCTCCAGCCTGCCGCGTGAGGGCGAATTCTGTTTCGTTTCGCTGCGCGGCGAGCACTGGACACCAAGCTCCCGCGCCTACCACTGGAAGGCCGTCAGAGCCGCCGCAGGCTGGGAAGGCAGTCTCTACCTCGCCACCCGCCACTTCGCGGGCTGGTACATGGTCAACGAGCTTGAAATGTCATCCGAGGACGTAGCCATCGCTCTCGGCCATCAGGACGGTGGCAACCTCGTCCGCCGCCTCTACGGTCACCGTGACAAGAGCCGCGCCCTCGACCGCATCGTCGGCGCATACGCCGACGCCGCCAACGGACACGCGGCCACTCAACCAACCGCCAGGGCACATCGGAAGGCTCGGCAGGCTCGACACGAGCAGCCCACCCTGTTCGATCTGCCGCAGACCGCACCCGAAACCGCACACGACCCCGTCAATCGCCAGCAATGAAGCCAACCACCACCAATCGCCCCGATTTGAGTCGCTGTTGGAGTCAGGGGATGCTGGAGGACCCCTGAGAGGGCAAGGCTTGGCGCCGCGGCTGAGGTTCCAGCCTTTCAGTACCGGTGGGGACGGGTTGCCAGACGGGTTTTTGGAGCCAACCGCACACGCGAAGTCCGCATGACAGCACACGTCGGCTCGGTCCGTTTGCGTCGTCGTCATGCCGGCACAGGAGAGCTTGTTCTGACAGCCCGAAGTCAGATCCGTGTCCGCTCGCGCTGGGTCAATTCAGGCGGTGGCGAGTGCTGCTGCGAGATCGTCGGCGTTTGTCTCGATCAGGCTTGGCACGGTGACTGTGATTTGCCGTTGCGCTCGACCAACCATTTCGCGTTGACGATCGTGATGCCGATGACCTCTCGGTTCTCGTCCATGCTGGTCAAGCACATGATTCCACGCCACGTCGTCCATCTGGACGAGATGGCCCCCGGGTTGCGAACCTCAGCGATGACATGGACAACGCATCCGTCGATCAAACAGAACTCACTTGAAGGACGGAACTTAGCTAGGGCCACCTGAATACTATTTCAGCGGATACTTCGGACGACTAGAACAGATGGCCATACTTGCGCTTATGGCTAAAGCTCACTACCATGCCGCAAAGGCGCCGTGGCCGAGTAGTAGCTAAGTAGTCCATATTCGACTGGCTCAACGCGTCCTAAATAAGAGATGCTGTCTGAGACAAACAAATCGCGCCAAGCCGGCTCTGCCATGGTGCTGGAGGCTCGATCATCTAGCCGGGGCTCCGCAAAGATGCCTAGCGAATGGGGCGGCCGGCCCTTTTCGGAGTCGTCCTTCCCTCGGTCTAGTCCGACTATTACAGTCGTGCTAATAGGCGGGCAATGTCTGTTGCGCAACGCGATCGCGCGGCACCTCGCTGCCCAGGATGGAATGGACGTGCTCGGGGCCTTCGAGTCCGTAGCCGATTTCTTGGCCGTTGACGTGGAGAAGCAGCCGGGCGTTCTACTGCTCGACTGCGATGGAGGCAATCCCGGTGCCTGCCAGAGCGCTGTCGGGACGCTAAGCGCATATACGAAGTCCGCAATCGTGATGTTCTGCGCAGAGATGTGCGAGGAAGTCATTCGCTGCGCGATCGAGCATCGAGTGGGTGGCGTGATCCTCAAGAGCTTCTCGACCGACGATGTGATGGCGGCCATCCAGTACATGGCGACCGGCCGTACAGTCATGCCGGCCGGCTGGCAGCGAGTGGTCGCCGCGCCCTTGGAGCAGAAGATCAGCTTGAGTCCGCGTCACCGCCAGATACTCGCTCTCATCGCACAGGGCATGCGCAACGAGGAGATTGCAAGCCAGCTCGAGCTCAGCCCGAACACGATCAAGTTTCATATCCAGGCTCTCTACTTACGATTGGAAGTGCGCAATCGGGTCCAAGCGGCCAATCAGCACGCGCAGATCACCGGTGACGGCAGCTGATCCCAGGATCGCGATCGTCGGTGTAGTTGGGGCGCTTGCAACCGAGGCCCTCACTTGGATTCTCACGAAAAGCGGGAACCACGTGGTCGGTGTTTATTCGACCGTCTGCGAGCTGGATCCCGTATTGCGCGCCAGCGGGCCAGAATTGCAGGCGGCGATTGTTGACGCCGACGAGCAGATCGCTGGACTGGGGGCTGTGGCGGAGATCAGATGTCGACATCCCGAGTTGAAGATCCTGCTGCTCTGCGAGGTAGCCACGCCAGCCGTTGTCCGCTGTGCGATCGAGGAGCATGCCGAGGGCGTAGTCCTGAAGTCAGAGACCGTCGAGGACATGGTCCTGGCCCTCCGGCACGTGTTGGCGGGACGCTCGGTCATGCCCGTTGGCTGGCAGGCAGCCTCGGTCGAGTCAGAGCACGGCCCCATCCGCGCCGCCGCGTTGAGTGTGCGCGAGCGTGAAGTTCTCGATCTCGTCACGGCTGGAATGAGCAATGAGGAAGTAGCCAAACATCTGGTGATCTCATCTAACACAGTCAAGTTCCATCTGCGGATGATCTACTCCAGGCTGGGTGTCCACAATCGCGTAGAGGCGACACGCGTGGGAAGTCACGTGCAGGTAAATCGTGGTGGTGCATCGAATCTGTCGGATGACAGCTGAAGAAAGCTACTTATTCCGGTCGCCGGCGAATTGCTCGGCCTCCACGCTTTTCGCGGAGTTTTCCCCTTCAGCGCCTGCGGATTGCGGTCCGTCATCGCATTTCGGGTAGGGCCTTACCTACCCGTTTGCCCTAGTTAAGACTACCCGACATAACGATTGTGGAGGGCGGACAACACGCATAATATGCCGCCCCGATATGCCCGCTTGTGGGTTTGTCGAGACATCGGTGATGTCTATAGAAACGGACTTCTAGTCCACTGATTTCAAGGAGGAGGCCGCAAAAAAATGCGACCACGTCAGAAGAAAAAAATGATCGCTGGACTAGTTTCCGCGGTAGGAGCAGCGGTATTGGCACTGTGCCTGCTTGCGGCAGGTGCCGTTGCCGCTCCCAATCCGGGGCCCGGATCCGACGGCCCACAGAGCGCAAATGTTCCGTATGTTGCCTGGGTAGGTGAGCACGTGCGCCTGGTGACGTGCGACCCGGCTATAACCACTGGCGATGAAGCTCAGGTCGCCAACTATCAGGTCGAGGACTGGTCTGGCTATCAGTTCCAGCCCCCGACGCCCGACGGCGATTCGGGTAGTAGTATCGGTCAGATATTCGACCCAGGGCCGGCTGCATTCTTCAGGTCGTCTGAGCCTGAACATCGCATCGGTGAGAGCGATGAACAAGAGGGCTGTGTGGCGACCGACTACAAGTCGCTGAAT
The DNA here is from genome assembly GCA_049287685.1 of Solirubrobacteraceae bacterium. Classification (GTDB taxonomy): domain Bacteria; phylum Actinomycetota; class Thermoleophilia; order Solirubrobacterales; family Solirubrobacteraceae; genus Palsa-744. The sequence goes on from JBAQGH010000116.1 coordinate 6,458, forward strand.
CCCGGTCTGACTCGGATCAGGGTCGACGTCCGCAATGAGGGAACGGGAGCGGTTGTGTTCTCGCACCAGTTCCTTGTGATCTGGCTGACGGTCAACAAGCCGACGCTGGCCGAGGCCGGTCTCACCGGCAACGTCAACGCCGACGGTAGCGCTGGGGACAATACATTCCAGTCGCAGGCGAATAGCAGCGACCTGAGCAAATTCCTGGGCGATCCGCTTGGCGATGGCAAATTCATGCCCTCGCCTTTCAACCCGCAGACGGCCACCAATGAAGACAAGGGCCTGATCCAGATCAAGGTGACGGGCAGCTTCCCGGTCGTAAAGGAATCTCCGCTGTCCAACATCCTCCCCAACCCGTCCTATACGCTGCCGAGCGACTGGGCGACCCTTGCCGAAACGTTGGCGAGCAGCTCAGAAGAAACAGAACCGCCAGGTAGCAACCCCATGCTGTGGGACATCCACGGCACGCCGAGCGAAGCCACGACATCCAACGAAGGCTCCGCGACGAACGACCCGTTGCACGATCTGTTCTTCCGACCCGCGTTCTCCAGCTTCACCTCAGGTGAAACGGCGACCGTCGGGCCCTTCGACCCGGAGGCGGCTGACGCGACGCTGCTCAGCGATGGCAGACTCAACGCTGACGACGCCCCGATGCCGGCTATGCGTGTTGACGTGAATCTCGCCGCAAACGAAGGCGGGGAAGACCTGGGTGGCGTGGGCCAGATCTCGGGTGCCAGCAAGGCCCAGGTCTACAGTCACGACTTCACGGGCAACGCCGAAGAGGGAGGCAACCTGTACAACCCCTACTACGGCGAGTACATCCCGGCCACCGATCGTCCCGTGAACGAGGCGTCTGGTATCACCGGACCGAGCCCCGGTGGCGACTTCCCAGGGTTCTTGAACGAACACCCAAATCCGTACACGTTCTGGAATTCAGTTCTCACCACCAACTACAGGTCCTCGTCTCCGACGGGATGCCTGCGACGGGCGCCTGGCCTGGCGACTGAAGCGACGCCGGAAGACGACTACCAGACCCCGAGCGGTCCGCGGACCGAGACGTTCTACACAGACGAGCGCGGCGAGGCGTATGTGCTGTACACGCCCGGTGATGGGTTCTATCTGAACCACATCCCGTCGATCACGTCCGACGCCAATGGCGGATGCGATCTCGAATCGCTCTACGAAAAGGAAATCGGCCACTCGTCGATCACGGCGAGGGCTGCGTACCCGTATGAGCCAGTCGATTACCCGGCGCTCACCTCAGAACCCATAGTCAAGACGGTCAGCTCGTTATGGCTGAAGGAAATCTACGAGTTCCCCAAGGGCACGACCACAGCGGACCAGAACGTACGCATCGTCGTCGCGAAGGCCCAGGACATCGATGGGTACCCGTTTGCCGGCGAGACGGTGTGCTTCCATGCACAGCAGGAAAGCGGAGTGCTCCAGTTCACCGGAAGCGTCACAGACACGAACGGTGTGCTGGAAGGCGAACCAGGCAAGACGGTCAACCTGGGTGGCACCACGGTGGTGCCCTCTCCGGTCCCCTCCGAAGGCGAGTTCTGCGAGACCACAAACTCGCAGGGCTTGGCTGGGATCGAGCTACAGAACAGCTCGTTCCCCGCGGTGGATCTGACCACCTTCTACGCCAACGAGGGCATCACGCGCGACAATTCGATCGACTTCTCGACGAATAAGGCCGGCGAAGAAAAGAAGAAGGCAGAAGAAGCGAAGGCAGCCGAAGAAGCAAAGGCAGCTGAAGAAGCAAAGAAGGCCAAAGAAGCAGAAGAAGCAATGAAGGCCGAAGAAAAGAAGAAAGCAGAAGAAACAAAGGAAGCCGCTGAAAAGAAAGACAAAGAAGAAGAAAAGACTAAAAACGAAGCCCGAGCGGCGGAAGAAGCGGCTAAACAGAAGGTCCGCGAAGAAGAAGTCGCTGCAAAAAAGATCACAGAAGAAGAATCCAATAACGAGAAGGCTGCTGAAAAGAAGTCCAACGAAGAAGCGGCAGCCGCCGAAGAAAAGGCGCACAAAGAAGAAATAGAAAAACTGACCGCGGATGTGGAAAAATTGGCCAAGACGGCAGCCACGACAACGGTCACAACCAGTGGCGGCTCCACGTCACCGCTGTTCACATCGATCCCGGGCACGGATAGCCTGAGCGACGTGGCTGGCGGCGCGGTGAAGAGCAGCAAAGTCCACAAGGCCAAGGCGGCCAAGCACAGCAAGAAGAAGGGCAAAAAGAGCAGTAAGAAAGGCAAGAAGGGCAAAGGTAAAAGCAAGAAGAAGTAAGCACGAGCAGCTAGCGATGAGTGATACCGAGGGCCCGCCTAGTGCGGGCCCTCGGCGCATCTACGGGATGGACCGGATCTTGCGCATCGAGTCCCATAGTCCATGGATCGCGCGCAAGCGGGACGTGGTGCAAGGCGGAATATCGGTCGCCCAAGCTAGTTACCAGCAGTGGAATTCAGGAGACCTGGAAGCTCGAAGCAGTGTGCTAAGCCGCTCGGGCTGCCTTGGCCGACCGAGCGGCTTACGTGTTCAGCGGACACGCCCACTTGGGAAGGTCTACGTAAGCCACATTTGATCTTGCTCGCTGCAAGAATACGTCTGGCTGAAAACGACCAAACCCGGAAGGACGAGCATGGCCCCTGACTTGTTGAGCATGATTCGCTACGAAATCGATGAGCGTCTGAGCGAGCTCCGGCCGCTGCTGGACGAGCACGAGCGTTTGCTCGACGCTGCCGCGGCGCTTGAGATGGCAGGGGGCGAGCTCGATGTGTCCGGCGCGTCGCCGACGGCCAACGGCGGCAGTCGTGGTGCACGCATTGGCACCGCTCGACGTGGCTCGGCCGCCGGGGCGATCAAGTCGGCGGCAGCAGGACCGGCTACTGACGCGCTCGAGCGGTCGGCGGCAGAGCAGTCACGTGACGGTGGCTTCTCTACGCGACTCAACGGAAAGCCACGATCGGCGGCGAGACCTTCGCGACGAGTTGCAGATCCAAAGCCCGAGCGCGTCTCACGCGACATCGCGCGCGAGACGATTCTCGCCGCCCTGGAACACGGCTCGCACACCGTCGGTGAGCTTGCTGTAGTGACCGCGATGAGCGGGCCCAGCATCAACGGCAACCTGCGCAAGCTCGTCTCCGCGGGGGCGGTCGTCAAGACCGAGCGCGAAGGCAAGGCCGCCTGGGCGTTAGCGGCTGCCGCCTAGCCGGTAAGTAGGAGCGCGCACGGCCCTCGTTGGCAGGGACGGCTACCGTGATCTGATGGCTGGTGCTCTGGCGGTGCTGCGCAGCGATGCCTACAGGAAGCGACTGACTCTGGTTGCGTGCATTCTCGGCTCGGGTATCGCGCTGCTTGACAGCACGGTGGTCAACGTCGCGCTGCCGACGATCCAGCACGATCTCGGTGGAGGGTTGGCGGCGCAGCAGTGGGTCGTCAACGCCTATCTGCTCACGCTTGGCTCGTTGATCCTGATCGGCGGCTCGCTGGGGGACCTGTATGGCGAGCGACGGATCTTCGCGCTTGGTGTTGGGGGATTTGGAGTGGCTTCACTGCTCTGCGCGCTTGCACCGTCGATCGGAGCGCTGATCGCTGCCCGGGCGCTGCAAGGCGTGGCGGGTGCGCTACTGACGCCCAGTGCGTTGGCCGTGATCGTCGCGACCTTCAAGGAGTCCGAGCGCGGCCCGGCGATCGGCAGCTGGACGGCGTGGGGAGGGATCGCCACGGTGCTTGGGCCGTTGGCCGGAGGCGAGTTGCTGCATATCGCCTCGTGGCGGTGGATCTTCCTGATCAACCTGCCGTTCGTCGCGGTATGCCTGGCGCTGATCTTGGCCGTCATCCCCCGCGCCAAGCCACGGGCTCAGACAGGGCGAAGCATCGACTTCCTCGGCGGCCTGCTCTGCGCGCTGGGTCTCGGCGGGCCGGTGTTCGCGCTTATCGAGCAGCCGCGCCTAGGGTGGTCGAGCCCTGGTGTGATCTTTCCGTTGGTTGCCGGCTTCGTGCTGCTCGGCTGCTTTTTGGCGCACGAGTCGAGGACTCGCGATCCGATGCTGCCGCTTGCGCTGTTTCGCCGACGCAACTTCTCGGCCGGCAACATCGAGACGTTGGCGATGTATGCAGGCCTCGCGATCCTGTTCTTCTTTCTGACGATCTTCCTACAACAGATCGGCGGTTACACGCCGCTGCAGGCCGGGCTTGCCACGCTGCCCGCCACCATCGTGATGTTCATGCTCTCAAAGCGCTTCGGCGGGCTGGCTGACAAGTTTGGCCCGCGCCTGTTCATGGGGGCGGGGCCGTTGGTAGCCGCGTGTGGACTGCTGCTGTTTCAACGAATCGGCATACACGTCGATTACGTAACAGAGGTGCTGCCGGGGATTCTCGTCTTCGCGCTGGGCCTCTCTATGACCGTCGCTCCACTGACGGCAGCCGTGCTCGCGGGTGTTGATACCTCTCAGGCGGGAATCGCCTCCGCTGTCAACAACGCCATTGCTCGCGTGGCGGGACTGCTCGGCACGGCGGCGGTTGGCGCGGCGGTCGCAGGCTCGTTCGTGTCGGGTCTGGACAGCAATCTGGCCGGTCGTCCGCTTGGGCCGCCGGCTAAGGCCGCGGTCGCCGAAGCCAAGAAGCTGCCGCTCGGTCGCCCCGACACCGCCGGCCTGCCTCGAGCCCAGGCAGATGCGATCACCGTGGCAGCCGATGAAGCGTCGCTGAAAAGCTTTCACCTCGGCCTCGGCATAGCGGCGCTGCTCGTCGCTGCCGGAGGACTGGCTGGGGCTGTCGGTGTGCGTAATCCCCAGAGAGTGGTCAGCGCTGAGGAGTGCGAGGGAGGAGCGCTCGTTGGTGCGGCGCTCGACGCCGCCGGCTGTCACGAGGGAGATCTTGCCCTCGGCGACGAGACTCAACCTACGGTCTCGGCGTAGGCGCGCATCGCCTCGATCACCGGCGCCAGCCGCCGCCCCCGGGGGGTCAAGCGATACTCGACCATCGGCGGGCTCGTGGGCAGTACGGTCCGCTCGATCAAACCGGCACCCTCCAGATCGCGTAGACGCTCGGAGAGCATTCGCGGTGAGATCCCCTGTACGGCCTCGGCGAATTCGTTGAAGCGCAACGCCCCACTCAGGGCCGCATAGATGATCGACAACTGCCAGCGCCGCTCGAGGAGGTCCGCCGCTTGGCGGACCTCCACCGGCACCGGCTGACATCTGCGGGAGCTACGTGCGGACATCGAAGACCCTCCGCTAGGAGACGTGCGCGAGCTTGGGCGCCGCCTCCAGTGCCACGTCGAGCACTTCGTCGACACTCATCACAGGGTGGAAGCTCATCTGCTCGCGCACCTCCTCAGGGATGTCGTCGAGATCGCCACGATTGCGCTCCGGCAGGATCACATCCGAGAGTCCGGCGGCGTGGGCGGCAAGCACCTTCTGCTTGAGCCCGCCGATCGGCAGCACACGACCCTGCAGCGTGACCTCACCAGTCATGCCGACCGTGTGCTTGACCGGACGTGCCGAGAGCAACGAGGCAAGTGCCGTGACCATCGTGACGCCGGCACTGGGCCCATCCTTGGGGATCGCTCCCGCCGGCACGTGCACGTGGAACTCGCTGTTCTCGAACGCGGAGGGGTCGATGCCCAGCTCCTCGGCGTGGCCGCGCACGTAGGAGAGGGCGATGCGCGCCGACTCCTTCATCACGTCGCCCAGTTGGCCGGTGAGCACGAGCCCGTTTCCGGCGGAGCCGCTGCCCTTCATCGCAGTGGCCTCGACGAACAGCACGTCGCCGCCTGTGCCCGTGACTGCCAGGCCGGTAGCAACGCCGGGTGTGGCGGTGCGAGCCGCTGACTCCTGGAAGAACTTCTGGCGTCCAAGCGCATCGCGTACGCGCTCCAGTTCGATCTCCACCGGTGGCTCTACCTTGCCGGCGGCGATCTGGGTGGCGGTCTTGCGCAGCACCGTGCCAAGCTCGCGCTCCAGGTTGCGCACGCCCGCCTCGCGGGTGTACTCGGCGATGACCGTCCGCAGCACATCGTCTGAGACGTTCACCTCCTCCTCGCGCAGGCCGTTACGGTCGCGCTGGCGCGGCCACAGATAGCCCTTGGCGATCGCCAGCTTCTCCTCGCTGGTGTATCCGTCGAAGCGGATCACCTCCATGCGATCGAGCAGCGGGCCCGGGATCGTGTCCGCGACGTTGGCGGTCGCTATGAACATGACCTGGCTGAGGTCAAGCTCCACGTCCAGGTAGTGGTCGCGGAAGGAGTGGTTCTGGGCAGGGTCGAGCACCTCGAGCAGCGCTGCCGAGGGGTCTCCGCGCCAGTCGGCGCCGACCTTGTCGACCTCGTCAAGCAGGATCACCGGGTTGATCGTCCCCGCATCACGCAGGGCGCGCACCAGCCGGCCCGGCAGTGCTCCGATATAGGTGCGCCGGTGCCCACGGATCTCCGCCTCGTCGCGTACGCCGCCGAGTGACATGCGCACGAACTCGCGGCCGGTAGCGCGTGCTATTGACTCGCCGATCGAGGTCTTACCGGTGCCCGGAGGCCCGATCAGCGTGAGGATCGCCCCTGACTTAGGGTCGGCCTCGATGCCACGATCCTGGCGCAGCTTGCGCACAGCCAGGTACTCGGTGATGCGGTCCTTCACATCTTCCAGTCCCTCATGATCGGCGTCGAGCACCTCACGTGCCGCCACGGGATCCAGGTGCTCCTCAGAGCGCTTGTTCCACGGTACCGCGATCAACCAGTCGAGGTAGGTGCGGATCATGCTCGACTCGCCGGTCTGCTCGCCCATCCGCTCGAGCCGGCCGAGCTCCTTCAGCGCCTGCTCCTGCACCGCCTCGGGCATCTCCGCGGCCTCGATCTTGGCCCGGTACTCCTCCACGATTGAGCCCTCGTCCTCGTCGAGCTCCTTGCGGATCGACTCCATCTGCTTGCGCAGGAAGTACTCGCGCTGCTGCTTGTCAGCGCCCTCCTGTACGTCCTCGCGGATGCGCTTGCGCACCTGCAGCTCGGCGAGACTGTCGCGTTGCAGCTTGACGGCGAGCTCGAGCCTGTCGGTCACGCCGAGAGTGCGCAGCAGCTCCACCTTCTGCTCGTAAGTCAAGTTGGGGGAGTAGCCGGCGGAGTCGGCAAGGGGGCCGGGCTCGACGATTGCGCGCAAGAACGCAGCTATGCGTCCGTCGTCGCCGCGCAGCTCGAGGATCTCCTCGACCACGGCGCGGTATTCGCGCTCGAGCTCGCGTGTGCGCTTGTCCACTGGCACGTCGTCGGGGCGCTCGTCGACCTCGACGCGCAGCTCTCCTTCGGGGCCGGTCTGAGCGGCGCCGATCAGCGCGCGGTGCTCGCCGGAGAGCGCGACGGCATGGCCGCCGCCGGGAAGACGCAGCTGCTCTGAGACCTCGGCGATCGTGCCGACCTCGAGGAACTCGTTCTCGTGCCGCGGCACGAGAACGACGCGCTCGTCATCGCCGACATCGATCGTGAGTGTGATCCCCATGCTGGGGAAGACGACGGTGTCATCTAGGGGGATGAGCCGCAGCACGGGCCTGGCCTGCGGCTCGGGCGGCTGGGCTTGGGAAGGGGGTGAGGGGGTTGAAGCCATCGCTATACGCTCCATATGTGGTTACGAATTTATAGTTAGTATAGCGCCATTGTTTTGGGTTTCAAGGGCTTGCCACAGTCGTCTTCGTGGGCTCGCTACTCCTGGTCGGATTCGTCAGCGCAGGACTCCGCCGGAGAGGGTTTGCTCCCCGGGCCGCTCAGGAGTCCGTGTCGTCCGGGCTGTCGCCCAGCAGGCTGCGCGGCCACAGGCGCTTGGCTCGTACGACGTTCACCTCGGCCGCGATCAGGGTCACCTGCCCGCCCAGGTACAGCCAAGTGAGCAGTCCGAGCACGAATGCGAACAGACCGGAGGTGTCCTTCGCGTGGCGCACCACGCGCTCGACGTAGAAGCCGCCGAGGTGCTGCAGGATCTGCCAAAGCACGGCCGCCACGACCACGCCGACGAGCAGGTCGCGGGTGGCAATCTCATCGGCGGTGAGCAGCCGGAACACAGCAAAGAACAGCACCAAGTTCGCCGCCAGCGCCACCGCGATCCCCACGGCCACTTCGACGATCCCGGTCGTTTGAGCCGTCACATATCCGGCCGCGACCGTCGAGACGATCGTGAGCAGGCCGAAGACGATCAGCAGCCCCACCCCCCGCACGCGCCATGCCAAGAAGCCGAGCTGGCGTTTGCGCGGAATGTGCCAGACGTTGTTGAGCGCACTCTGGGCTGCGCCGGTTATGCCAAGGCCGGCCAGCGTCGCGCCCACGAGCCCGATCGCAAGCGCCGGGACACTGCCCTTCAGCGAGTGCACGTTGCTCTGCAGCTGCGTGCCGATGATCGGGAACTGGCTCAGCGTCGAGTGCAACACGCTCGCCTGTGTGCTGGGGCTGCCTTCGAGCACGAACCCGAGCACGGTCACGAACACCAGCAGCAGCGGGAACAGCGAGAAGAAGCCGTAGTAGGCGATCAGCGCTCCCATCTGGCTGCCTTGGTCGTCGTCGAAGCGCTTGAAGACGGCGACCACGAAGCCGAGCAGACGCTTGCGCTGCTGGTAGCGGTCCACGGCGCCTAGCCCGTCGCGGAGAAATTGGGAGGGGGGTCTACGGGCCACTTGCACCGACATGCTTGCGTGTCTACCCGACAACAGCGCTCGAAACGACCTCTTGCGGGCACGGGAGCGCTCGGCAGAACGGCACTTGGCCTGCTCGATCCCGGCGAGACGGTCGCGCTCGTGGCCCGCTCGCGTTGCGAGCTTCTGCTCGCCTCCCACCGCCGGCGGCTGGGGCGCGAGGACCTGGAGGATTGCTACAGCCAGGCGACGCTCGAGCTGTTGACCAGAGTCAGACGCGGAGAAGAGTTCGCCGGTGCTGCTCACATCGCCAACGCGCTCGAGCAGAAATTCCTCTCGCGCATCCACGATCGTCGCCGCGCGCTGAACGGGCGCAGCCCGATCCAAGCGGCGCTGGCTAGCTCGCTTCCCCTGGCCGGCGGCGCATGCGGCGGGGTGGATGTGGCCGACGCGCGTGCTGACGTCGTGCGACTCACCTTCTTGCGCCACGATCTGCGCAGCATCGCTCGACTCTCGCACGAGCTTTCAAGCGATCAGCGGCTCGTATTGGCGAGCGAGCTCTCGGGCGAGCCGGGTTGCGCCGAGCTCTGTCGCCTGCACGGCTGGAGCACGGACAAGTACCGCAAGGTGGCCCAGCGGGGGCGCGCGCGGTTGCTGCGGCTGCTCGCGGGCGAGTCGGCGCAGGTTCAGGGAGATGCATGTGTCCCGCTCGAGCGCGCCCGTCGGATCAGTCAGCAGGGACACACCTATGAGACATCCTCGCCCCACACATAGGCGCGTCCTCTGGGACGCCGACGATCGGTTGCCGAGACGATCGAACGGCGCTTCCCATCCGCACGTAGGCGGCCGGGAGCTTGGTTGCTTCCCCTCCTCGCTCCCGGTCGCATGCGTGCTGTGCCTCGAATTGGGAGCGTCGTGCGCATGAGCCTCTGGCGTCGGGCTCCGCGCGAGGTGTACCGCGTGTACGGGGAGGATCAGTATGTAGAAGGGGAGACCGCTGAGCAGGAGGACTCAACGACCGTCGAGCCCGACAGCCGCGGTGTGGCGTCTTGGGCTGCTTTCGCTGCTGATGTTCCTCCCGCCTCTGCAGGTACTGTCGGCGGCCCATCGGTTTCCCCAGGCGGGTCGCATGCCGGCCGTCTGGTCGGGGTCGGTCTGCTTGTGGGCGTCGGCCTCGCAACGCTCGCGCTTGTCTTCTTGAACATGGCGCATCGGCACGGAGCGGCGCCCGATCTGGTCGGGCGGGGCACCCGGGTGGAGGCCGAGCAACGAGTGGAGGATGCATCCGGCGCAAGTCGTGCGCAGGTGATTGCACACAGTGTGAACAGGAAGCCAGTTCAGACTCCGCGCTCTTCTACCCCGCCTGTGATGGCACCCATACGCGTGTCCGGGTCGACGCTCCAGCATCGTGTGTCAACAGGCGGCGGATCAGATACAGCTCCGCGCCTGGAGCGAGCGTGGTCAGCGGCGTTGCGAGCGTCTGGCAACGGAGCGCCGGCAATGGTTGCGGTTGAACCGCCAACGCCGGTCGCGGTCGAGCCGCCCGTGCAAGACGAATTTGGCTTTGAGCAGTGACCTGATGTCCCGAGGCCGCGCACAAACGCTAGTCAGCGTCACGCCAAGGTCGATTTGGCGTATACGGCTCGCGCGGGAATTGCCTCGCTATCTGCTCCAGGCACTGGCGGTAGTGGGCTTGCTCGCGAGCGCACGCTTTGCGATTGCGCCGCCCGGGCCGGTCGTTGCGCGCACCTCAGCATCTGGTTTCGCTACCACCGACCGGGCCGCGGAAGGCTTCGCCACGCTGTTCGCCCGCAGCTATCTGAGCTGGAACTCGCGCGATCCCGAAGCACACAGGCTTGCGCTGGCTGCGTTCGTGGGTTCCTGGATGGAACCGGAAGCCGGCCTGCAGCCGCCGGAAAGTGGCGAGCAGCAGGTGCAGTGGACACAGGTCGTGCAGGCCCGCATCCTGGCCTCGGGCGAGCAGCTGTATACCGTTGCCGCGCAAACCGACACGACGGGCCTGCTGTACCTGACCGTCGGAGTGATTCGCGAGGCCGACGGGGAGCTGGCGCTGGCCGGCTATCCGGCCTTCGTCGGGCCGCCTGCCGCCACCGGTGCCGTAGCCCCGATGCATCTGCGCGAAGTCGAAGACCCGGCGCTCGAGACCGTCGTGATCCGAGCCTTGCGCAACTACCTGGCACGCGCGGAATCGGAGCTCGCCGCCGACCTGGCCGCAGGTGCCCGCGTCTCGCTTCCCGCGCAGATGTTCGCGCTTCAGTCGCTCGACAGTCTCGACTGGTCATCGAGCGGACGCTCGGTGCTCGTGACGCTGCGCGCCCGCGACGAACGCGGCACCCAATACACGCTCGCCTACGAACTTGGCGTGCGGCTGAGCGCTGGGCGCTGGGAGATATCGACGATCCAGACCAACCCCGACAGCTAGCGCCTGCAAATGGCACGACCGAACCAAAGGAGATCCCGATGCACACGATCCACACGATCCACACGTTGATGGCCACGACCGAAGGGGCGAGCTCGCTCGAATCGGCCGCGACCAAGGCAGGTGAAACCGGCCGCAAGGTCGCGATGAGCTTGATCGCGCTTGGCTTCGCGATCGCCTCGATCGTGCTCGCCTTCAAACGCGACTTCAAGGAGGCGGCAGGCATATTCGCGGTCGGGCTCGTCGCGATCCTGCTCGCCACGCCAGCCGGGGTCAACGTCCTGCACGACACCGTCAACACGCTGTTTGGGGCATCCTGAGAGATGTCAAGCGAGATCCGCTCCTACAGGTGTGTGTTCGACCTGGAGCGGCGCCTCTATCGCATCGACCGGTTGCGGCTCAACCCAGCTGGTGTGCCGCTGCGCGGGATCGTCTACTTCCTGGCACTGCTTGGCACGGTGCTGCTGGTCGGGGCGTTGCCGCTGGCCGGTCTGCTCGTGCGGATGCTGCCCTGGTACCTGCGCGATGTCGGCGGACCGGGCGCCTGTGCCGCGCTGTTGACGCTGATAAAGGTCGAGGGGAGACCGTTTCACTTGGCGGCGTTGGCGCTGGTGCGCTATGGCATCGGGCCGCGCGAGCTGTCCGGGCTCAGGCCGCGTGTCGACGCCGATCGACGCTGGCGTCTTGACGAGTTGGTCGTGCTGGCGGATGGCTCGGATCCGCGCTTGCGCTGCATGCGCTACAGCGGTCCGGGATCCGTGCTCGTCAGCGTGGCTCACGTTCGCAGCAGCTGGCGCCGCGGGCTTGTGCGACGTCTCACGCGCCGGCCCGACATGCGGCTAGCGGCGCTGCCGGCAAAGCCGCGACCGACAAAAGGCCAGGTGATCGCGCTCGCAGACGGAGCTCGCCTGGAGGTGAGAGCTTGAGACTGCCGATCTCCTTCGTCTACGGCAACCTGGTGTTCGGAGCGAGTGCCGACGACGTGTGGGCGGCGTTCTCGATCCCCTGCGCGTCATACGAGTGGCTCTCAGGCGAGGCCAAGCGTGCGCGCATGCTTGCGCTGATGGGCGCGCTGGAAGCGCTCGAAGCCGACGTGCAGATCCTGCGCGTCGGACGCCGCTGGAATCTCAAGGGCTACCTCGGTGAGTTGGACCAGTTCGCTCGCGGCAAGCACGTGCAGGCAAACCGGCGCTACGCGCGCGAGCACGCCGAGCGGCTGAGCGACGTCGGCTGCTCGCGGCCGTCGCTGTTTCTGCTCGTCAGCTTGCGCGAGCCCGAGCGCGATGTCGCCTTCTACGTCTCCCAGGCCGTCGAACAGCATCCGCGCGAGTGGCTGCGCTCGATCGCGCGCGCCCTCTCAACGAGCGATCGCCGCCTGCTAAAGGCTTCGGTCCTCGAGGACCTTCGTGTGCGAGCCGATCAGGCTCACGCGCGGCTCGCGGACTTCCTGAGCGCCAGGCCCGCGCGCGGCATCGAGTTGCAGTGGCTTGTACGTAGAGCCTTCTGTCGCGGCCTCGGCGAGCCGCTCGTCGAGGGCCTGCACGAGCCGCGAGCGCTGGCTTTCGAGCGCAACGGAGAAGCGTTGCTCGCGCCGCTGGAAGGCGACGTGGTGCGTTGGCTGGACGGCTACGTCGAGCACCGTGGTCGCGCCCTGCGCATCGAATCCGAGCTTGGCGTGAGCTGGCAGGCCCAGCTCGTGCTCGGCGCGCTACCCGAGCGGGCCACATTCCCGGGCGCGCGTGTGGAGTTGATGTTCGCGGCCGTCGAGAGCCTCCCATTCCCAGTGGACCTATCGCTCAACGCCCGCTTCCTGCCAAACGAGCTGGCGCTGAGGATCGCGCGCCGACGCGTGCAGGACGCCGACCAGATCCTGCGCGCTGAGTCAGATGGCGATCAGGGTGTCTCCGACGTCGGCTACCAGCGCACCCAGGAAGCACGCGATCTGCTCGCGCACCTACAGGCTTCCAGTCGCCCGCCGCTCTTGCGAGCGACGCTGGCGTTGGCGATCGGCGCCGAGGATGAGACACAGCTCTCAGAGCGCGTGGAGATGTGCAGACGCGCTTACGGCGAGATCCGCCTGCACCGCCCACTCGGCGACCAGCTTGCGCTTTTCATCCAGCAGCTTCCCGCCCAGCGCACGCGCGTCGCCGGCTATGACGACACCCTCACGACCGAGCAGGTGGGCGCGATGGTGCCGAATGCTACGCATGCCGTCGGCTCGCGCGCCGGCTTCTACCTGGGACACACATTGTCCGGCTCGCGCCAGCCCGTGCGCTTCAACCTGCGCGAGGGCTCTGAGCGCGATCGCAACACGGCGATACTGAGCGTCGGCGCGCTCGGCTCAGGCAAGACGACGCTCGCGCAAAAGCTCAAGTACGAGGGCTTCCTGCAAGGCGCGCGCGTGATCGATTGCGACCCGAAGGGCGACCACCGCTTCCACCTGCTCGAGGAGGTCGCGCCGCACGCCGAGACAATCGCGCTACGGCCAGATCCGGCCTTGCGCGGAATGCTCGACCCGCTGCGCGTCGCGCCCGAGCACCTGCGCCAGGACGCCGCCGTCTCCTTCCTGCGAGATCTGCTCCCCGGCCGCGCCGAGGCCGCCTGGGAGACCGCGGTCGTCGGCGCCGTGGACGTAGTTTTGCGCCGCGCAAACGAGCCGACGTGTATGGAGGTCGTGCGTGCCCTGTGCGACGGCGAGGGCAGCGAGGCCCAGGTTGGCGAGGCGCTTGCCGTCTATGCGCGCTCGGGTCTTACTCAGCTTGGCTTTGCCGATGCCTCGGTGAAGCTCGCGCCGGTCGGCCGCCAGCAGGTCACCTACATCCCGATCCGCGACCTTCCGGGCCCCGAGCCTGGCACGCCCCGCTCGGAGTACACGCAGGCCGAGCGCGTCGGCGTGCAGATCGTACGCCTGATCGCGATGTTCGCGATGTACCTGATGTCGCACGAGCGCGAGCGCTTGAAGCTGTTCAGCTTCGACGAGGGGTGGCGGTTGCTCAGCGACCCCGTTGGGCGCACGCTGCTTGCCTCGCTTCAGCGCATGGGCCGCTCGGAGCTGGCCGTGCCGATCGTCAGCACTCAGCTCGTGACCGACGCACTCGTCGGCGAGCGCGAGTCGCTGGAGAATCTGCTCGGCGCCACGTTCGTGTTCGGCATGCGCTCCGAGGCCGAGGCCGCCAGGGCGCTGATCCTGCTTGGGCTCGATCCTGAAGATCGCCGCGCGCGCGAGCGCCTGCTGGAGATGCAGGCCGGGCGCTGTCTGTTGCGCGACCACAGCGGGCGCGTGGAGGCGATCCAAGTCGATGTGGTGGCGCCGTCGCTACTGTGCGCCTTTTCTACGACCCCGCCGGTGCAGGCTCAGTGAGTGCCGGGCGGGGCGCGGCGCCGGCGCTGGGCTACACGCTGGTCCTCTTGCTCGTGCTCTACGGTGCGTGCGAGGTGGGTCCAGCCTCCGCCGCACGTGGCGCCCCGCACACGCCGGCGGCAGCCGGAGCCGCGGCATCCGGGACTGCCTCACGGGGAAAGACCGCCCCGAGCGGACCGCCGCTCACTTCGCCCGCGCGGGGAGCCGGCGGCGAAGACACCGCTGGGGTGCCCTCTGCCGAAGGCGATCAGCTGGTTGAAAACGGTCTTGGCAGCCCGCTGTGTCGAGGCGTGGCGAATGGCGAGCTCTCAAGCGCCGCCCAGAGCAACTGCCAGACCTCGGGCTTCGTGGGCGCGCCCGCGCCGACGAACAACTACGACCTGGACGTCAACATCGACACGGGCGCGCTTGGACTCAGCAGTGGTGGCCTGCTCTCGGTGATCCAAGACGTGTTCATCGCACCTGTGTGGGAGGCACTCGTCTGGGTTGTGCACGCGCTCATCGTGATGCTCCAATGGTCCTACACGCTGGAACTGCTCGGTGGTTCCACGATGAGTCGTGTTGCCGGCTCGCTGCGCGAGGCGCAGGCAAGTTTCACGCAGCCGTGGCTCGTGTTGGTTCTCAGCATCGCCTCGGTGCTCACTGTCTTCAATGGCCTTGTGCGTCGTCGCGTGGCGCAGACGCTCGGCGAGGCGCTGCTGACGATCGCGCTGATGGCGCTTGGCCTCTGGATGATCGCTGACCCGCTTGGGACCGTCGGCGCCGTCGGGCAATTCGCCAACCAGGCGAGCCTGGGCACGCTTGGGGCGGTCGCCCAGGGGAGCACGGCGAATGCGCCGAGGACGCTCGGCGACAGTATGCGTGAGCTGTTCGAGGGTGCGATCGAAGTGCCATGGTGCTACCTGGAGTTCGGCAACGTGCGTTGGTGCAGTGCCCCGGCCTCGCTGGACGCGCCTCTGCGCAGGGGAGCTTTGAGCCTGGTCTTGACCGCGCAGAGGAAACTCAGCTGTCAGTCAAACTCCGCTCAGCCTCTGTGCTCTTCCGAAGGCGAGGGCTCCGCGCTTGCCATCGAGCGCTCGAGCACTCTGGTACGCGAGGCAAACACCAACGGCGCCCTGTTCTTGGCGTTCCCCGCGAACAAGCCCGAACGCAACTCGGTCAAAGACGAAAACTCGCTGCTGCACATTCTTTGCCAGAGCGAAGACGACACCAAATGCAGCGGCCCGACCGCGGCGCAGGCTGAATTCCGCTCTGACGCCGGCACTTTCCCGCGCATGATCGGCGTCGTGCTGATCGCGGTCGGGGTGCTGGGTATGGCGATGCTGTTCGGGCTGATCGCCGTTCACTTGCTCGCCGCAGCGATCCTCAGCCTATTCCTGTTGCTGCTGGCGCCGTTCGTGGTGCTTGCCCCCGCCATTGGCGGTACTGGGCGCGCTCTGTTCACGGGTTGGTTGACACGCCTGCTCGGGACGGTCGGCTCGAAGCTGATCTTTTCGTTTCTGCTCGGCGCGCTGCTGAGCATGCAGCGGATGCTCGCCTCGCTGGAACCGTTGGGCTGGTGGACGCAGTGGCTCTTGATCTCAGCTTTCTGGTGGGTCGTGTTCCTCAAGCGCCACCAGGCGCTGGCATCCGTGCGCAACGGTGGTCGGGCCCCGACGGCGGCTCCGACTCGTCAGACGCTCGGCCACCGATTCCATGGAGCGCGACAAGCAAAGCAAGACATCGCGCACCCGGTGCGCTGGGCCAAGGGCAAGCTGCTCCCGCCGCTGCCGCATGACGAGCAATTGAAGAAGCCGGGGCCGGGGCGCGGCGGGCCAAGTGAACAAGCGCCAGGGCGAAGCGACGGGGGACAGCCGCAGAGCGAGGGGCCGCGGCAGCGGACGGACCCAGAGTGGCGGCGGGGGCACCGCACCGACGAGCGGTCGGGAGGAGAGCAGCCGGCCGGCCAATCCGAACGCGGGGATGCGGTCGAGCGCCCCGGCCTTGACGGCGGACAGCCGGCGCATAGGGGGAAGGGGACAGCGACTGCCGAGCCCCAGGTTGCCGTCGCTGGAGATCAAGCCCGCTCTGCCGCTCCAGGCGGCTCGGCCAGCTCGCGTAAAGGTCGAGACCGCTCGGAAAAGCCACCAAGGATCGAGCGCGCTGCGCGGCTGGCCGCGTATGCCAGCGCCCCGGAGCTCGACGAGGTAGCGCTGCTCGCGAGCGCGCGTCGCCAGCCTGCACGAGGGCAGTCGCAGGCTCAGGAACAGCAGCGCCTGCAGCCGCCGCCGCGTGCGGCGGCCGAATCCGCCGGCGCACCTCCCTCGAGTCCCGCGCGAGCGACGTTTCACGAGAGCACACCCAACTCACAAGACGTGCGTATGCGGACCTCACGCGAAATCATGGACGACGCCCGCGAAGTAGCCGAGGGGCGCAAGCGCCAGCTCGGAATCGAGTCGCTCGCCGAGGGGGAGCTCGAGCCGTGAGTACACAAGCGCTTGCGCACCCCGGCATCTCGCCACGACGCCCGCTGAAGCTGGCGGGTGTGCTGATCGCCACGGCTGCTGTCGTGGGTTTGTTCGCGTTGATGCTGGTCGCCTCGCTGCTGGGCATGGGCAGCGTCTCGCTCGGCAGTGCGCCGGACAGCTTCGGTGTCTCTACTCTGGCCGAGGCCGAAATCCCTCCGCTCTACCTCAGCCTCTACGAGCAGGCGGCCAAGCGCTATGGCCTGGGCTGGGCGATCCTGGCCGGTATCGGCAAGGTGGAGTGCGACCACGGGCGCGACCCCGATCCTTCGTGCACCAAGGAGGGCGCCGTCAACTCGGCCGGCGCCGGCGGTCCCGCCCAATTCCTTGCTTCAACGTGGGCCGAGTACGGGGTGGATGCCGACGGCAAGGGGCCGCCGGACCGTTGGGATCCGGCCGATGCCATTTACGCGATGGCGAATTATTTGCGTGCTTCGGGTGCCCCGCAGAATTACCGCAAGGCGATCTATGCCTACAACCACGCGTGGTGGTACGTCGAAGAGGTGGAGCATTGGGCTTCGCTCTATCGCGGCCCGACGCAAATCGGTGTCGGGACCGACTCTGGGGGTGCCCTTGGAGTCTCCAGCGTCGACTGGCCGGGCGCCGGCACGGTCGAGACGATCGCCGGCACGCGCGCAGTGCTTTCGCCTGGGGACGGTCACCTCGCGCTTGTGCCCGCACAGGCTCCGGCGGCGGTGCAGGCGATGGTGATCGCCGGCGACGAGCTGCAGGACTTGCCCTACGGTCCCGACGGCCACCCCGATCCGCTTGGAGCGCCGGATGAGGACTGTTCTAGCACGGTCAACTACGTGCTCTACCGCTCCGGCATCCGCCCGCTTTCGGAAATCTTGCGCGAGAACCCGCTCGCTCAGGACTACGTCGACTGGGGTGCTCCAGGCCCAGGCCGCTGGGTCACGATTTACGCGACCACCGAGCCAACCGACCACGTTTTCCTCGTCATCGCCGGGCTGCGGCTGGACACCTCCTACAAAGGCACGGACATCGGCCCAAACCGCGAGCAAAGCGGGCCGCGCTGGCGCATCCTCGACCGCATCCCAACCTGGGCGCACTGGTCGGTGCGCCATCCGCCTGGGTTGTAATGTGGCGAGCATGCGCAAGGTCGAACACCTGCTGATCGGGGGCGGCCTCGCCTGCGCCACATGCGCCCAGTCGCTGCGCGAGGGCGGCGCCAAGGGAGAGATAGTGCTCGTCGGGCGCGAGCCGGACCCGCCCTACAACCGCCCCGAGTGCTCGAAGGGCTATCTGCGCGGCGAAGAGAGCCGCGATGAGCCGCTTGTGCAGCCGCAAGATTTCTGGTCCGAGCAGAAAGTGGAGCTGCTCACGCGCACGAGCGTCACCGCTCTGGACCTCGATACGCGCGTAGCGAAGCTCTCCGACAAGCAGGAGATCCATTTCGAGAAGGCGCTGATCGCAACCGGTGCGAACGTGCGCCGGCTGAACGTGGCCGGCTGCGAGCTGGAGCAGATCCACTATCTGCGCACGCTCGGCAACGCCGACACGATCCGCGCGGGCGTGGCCGACGCCGAGCGTGTCGTCTTGATCGGCGGCTCCTACATCGGCTGTGAGGTTGCAGCTTCGTTGACGATGATGGGCAAGCAGGCGACGATCGTGATGCAGGAGGACGTGACGCTGGAACGCGGTTTCGGCAAGACGGCCGGGCGTTTCTTCCAGGACTTGCTCGAATCGCACGGTGTCACGATTCATGGCGCCGATGGGCTGGAGCGTTTCGAGGGAGATGGCCGCGTCGGCAAGGTCGTCACGACTAATGGCTTGGAGCTTGCGGCAGACGCGGTCGTGATCGGCGCCGGGGTCACTCCGGATATCGCGCTCGCCAAGCGCGCCGGTCTGGAGATCGGCGAGCGCGGCGGCGTGCTCTGCTCCTCGCGCCTTGAGACGTCAGCCCCGGGTGTGTTCGCCGCCGGCGACATCGCCGAGTACGACTCGTCTCTGCACCGGACGCATGTGCGCATCGAGCACTGGGACGTCGCTTTCAACCACGGCAAGACCGCAGCCGCCAACATGCTCGGCGGCGACGTCCCGCACGAGGTGGTCCCGTACTTCTACTCGGTGTTCGCCGACTGGGGCGAACTCGAATACGTCGGCCCCGCATACGAGTGGGACGAGGAGATCGTGCGCGGCTCCTACGAGCAGGCCAACTTCACAACGTGGTATCTGAAGGACGGTCGCGTGGTCGCCGCGCTCACCTTCGGTCGGCCCGACGATCTCGACGCCGCGCGGCGGCTGATAGCGGAGTGCCCGGTACTGGACGAGGCTCAGCGCCAGAAGCTCGCGAGTCTCGATGCGGACATCGCCACCCTGTAGGATGATCTCGTAAATAACGGTCGGTGGCGAAGGGAAGCCGGTGTGAATCCGGCGCGGACCCGCCACTGTGACCGGGGATGCCAGCCGCAGCGCGACTAAGCGCAGCCACTGATCGGCCGCTCGGCGGATCGGGAAGGCGCGGGGGGTGGGCCCGGGAGCCAGGAGACCTACCTCCGACCACAAGCCCACAAGCCCTCGTGGAAAGGGGTGGCTCATGCTCACATCTCGTCGTATCACCGTGGCGTTTGGCGTCGCATTTCTGGTCTCTCTACTCGCAGGCACTTGCGCGCAGGCGGCGCCGATCACCGTCAACCTTCGTGTCGAGGGTTCCACCACGACGCTCTACGAAGGACCCGTCATCACCGAAGGCGAAACCTTCGAAACCTCATCCAGTAAAGGCTCGCATCCCTGTAACTATGCCGAAAACGGTGCGGCTAAAGGAGAATTCACGAACGGAGGGGCGGTGTCTGGTACTCCCACCACGGCCCTCCGTGACGCGGCTCTCGCCGGTGGTCTCGCGTTCAATGCCAAGTGGTTCGGATCGGGCAAGGAAGACAACGAAAATCCCGGCGATTTCCTCATCACCCAGGTTGGCTCTGACGTCGAAATGACCGAAGCGCCCTACGATGCCTGGGGCTATGCCGTGAAC
The DNA here is from genome assembly GCA_049287685.1 of Solirubrobacteraceae bacterium. Classification (GTDB taxonomy): domain Bacteria; phylum Actinomycetota; class Thermoleophilia; order Solirubrobacterales; family Solirubrobacteraceae; genus Palsa-744. Next base: position 26,359 of record JBAQGH010000116.1, read on the forward strand.
GACACGACGGCCCCGGTCGGCGGTTGTCAGATCGCGCTGGCGCCCGGCAACGAAGTGCTGTGGGCCTACAACTACTTCAACCTCAAGCACCTGCTAAGCCTTGCCGGTCCGGCCAGCGCGAACGTTGGCAGCCCGATCACGCTCCACGTCGTGGATGGACAGACCGGCGCTCCGATTGCGGGCGCGGCGATCGGCGAAGACGTCGCGGGTGTCACGACGACGATTCCGGGCAGCCCCCTGACCAACGCCGAAGGCAATGTCACGGTCACATTTGCTCATGCAGGCACCGTCAAGTTGAAGGCCACCCAGCCCGAATCCGTGCGCTCGAACGCGATCAGCGTGTGCGTCCACAACGGCAACGACGGAACCTGCGGGACTATTGTCCCTGGCGTCTCCGTCATTCCCAAAGGCCTGCCGGAGATACCTCCCCTACGGTCGATCCAGGTAGCCATGGCCGGAGGGGTGAAGAACGGACACCACTACGCTCGCGGCAAGGGACCGCGCATCCTAAGAGGACTCGTCCGGGTGCCGGCAGAAGGGACTCTGCGCGACGTGCGCATCAGCCTCCAGCGGCAGATCGGAAAGCGGTGCTTTGCGTTCGGTGGCATCACCGAGACGTTCGTGCGTGATCGTTGCGGGGCGACCCGTTTCTTCTCGGTGGGTGGTAGCGAGTCCTTCAGCTATCTGCTGCCGGCATCGCTGCCGAAGGGCCGTTACGTTTACGACATCGAGGCGATCAACGATTCCGGAAACACAACTAAGCTCGTTCCCGGCGTCAGTCACGTCGTCTTCTATGTCAAGTAGATCCCGCTCATTGGGCGCGCGTGCTCGGCGCGCGCCCAGCCGGGCGCTGCTCGGTGTCTCGGGTCTAGCGCTGCTGGCGCTGCTGGGACTGCTGGCGCTCGCCGGCTGCGGTCTCGGCCCAGGCTCGACGCCGGGAGGAATCAGCCTCTCGGTGACACAGGACTTCGGTGCGCTCCCTGTGGGCTATGCCGGCACGCCGCATGTGAGCGGCCAGGAGACGGTGATGAGCTTGTTGATGCGCAACTACGAAGTCAAGACCCGCTACGGCGGCGGCTTCGTGGAGAGCGTCAACGGGCACGCCGGCGGCACGCAGGCCGGGGAACCGATCGACTGGTTCTACTACGTGAATGGTGTAGAGGCCCCCAAAGGAGCCGCCGACACCAACGTGCGGACGGGCGACCGCATCTGGTGGGATCTGCACGACTGGAGCCAGACCGACAATATTCCGGCGGTCGTCGGGTCCTTCCCCGAGCCGTTCGTGGGGGGGATCGAAGGCAAGCGCTATCCCGTACGCGTCGAATGCTCGGAACCGTCGAGCTCCGCCTGCGCGACGGTACACACGCGCCTCAGCGCCCTCGGAGTGCCGGTGGCCGGCGCCGCCGTCTCAGACGAAGAAGAGCAGCTCACGATGAGGGTGTTGGTCGGCCCCTACTCAGCTTTGGGAAACTCGCTCAGCGTGCACGACCTCGGCGCCGGACCGCGCTCGAGCGGCGTGTACGCACGTTTCTCCGACGGCGGCAGCGTGCTCAGCCTGCTCGATCCAGCAGGCAGCGTGGTGCGAAAACTTGACGCTGGAGCCGGTCTAATCGCGGCGACGCGCTACGGCGAAGAGGCGCCTGTGTGGCTGATCACCGGGACCAACGCGGCCGGTGTGACCCACGCCGCGAATTCGCTGCGCGAAAGCACGTTGCACAATGTCTTCGCACTTGCACTTGAACCGTCGGGAACGGCCCAGCCCGTGCCGGTGGCAGGGCCATGAGCACTCGGAGATAGTCATGGCAATGGGCGCCACGCTCTTCTACCGCCGCCTTGCGAGTCCGCTGCACGCGACACGCGCGACTGTGGCGGTCATGTGGGCCTGTGCGCTGATTGCCGCAACGTTGCTCAGCGAAAGCCCGATGGTGCTGGGAGCGCTCCTGATCGGCGTGCTCGGCGCGGGCGCCGGCGCCGGCCTGGGCCGCGAGCTTACGCACACGCTGCGCACGGTGCTGATCGTGGCAATCCCGATCGTGCTCGTCAACGTGCTCGTCTACCACGAAGGTCTCACCGTGTTCGCACGCCTCGGCGATCTCGGGCCCTTCGGTCAGGGCGACTTGACGGTCGAGGCGCTCGTCTACGGCGCCGTGATCGCGCTGAAGGTCGGCCTGCTGATGCTCGTCACGACGCTCGCGAGCCTCGCGATCGACCCCGATAAGCTGCTGGCTGTCTTTCGTCGCCACTCGTTTCGCTCAGCACTCACCGCCTCGCTGGCCACGCGCATGATCGGCGTGCTGTCGGCCGACTCGCAGCGACTGGCCGAGGCGCAGCGCACGCGCCCCGGCGGCGGCGCCACGGGCGCGCGCGCACGAGTGAGGTTGTTGAGCGCGATCGTCGGCTCCTCGCTCGACCGCTCGATGGACGTGGCCGCGACGCTCGAGCTGCGCGGCTTCGCCGCCGGCCGACGCACAGGCAACCGAGCACCGCGCCGCCCCTTCTCTCGCCATGACCGCGCGTTCGCCCTCTCCGCCGTGTGCGTGTTCGCGCTCGCGTTGCTCGGGCAACTGGCGGGAGCCGCGCCGTTCAATGCCTACCCGCTCCTCAGCATGCCGGTATCGGTGGCGACTTTTGCGCTGTGCGTAGCGTTGCCTGTGGCTGTCCTGCTGCCGTTTACCGACCGCAGGGGGATTGAATTTTGAGATCCGCTGTTGCGTTCTCGCAGGTCACCTATCGCTACCCCGAAAGTTCCGAGGCTGCCTTGCGCGAGGTGACCCTGGAGCTAGAGCAGGGTGAGCTGTGCCTGCTCGCCAGTCGCTCCGGGCAGGGCAAGTCGACGCTGCTGCGCGCGGCCTGTGGTCTCGTGCCGCATTTTCACGGCGGCACGTTCGCCGGTAGCGTCAGCGTCGCGGGCATGGACACGCGCGAGCATCCGCCGGCGCGACTGGGCGCCCACGTCGGCGTGCTGCAGGGCGACTCAGAGACTCAGCTGGTGATGAGCTCGGTGCGTGCCGAGCTGGCGCTGGCGATGGAGAGCCGCGGCCACGGCGCCACAGCTGTCGCGCGCGCCGTCGAGGAGGTTGCGCTCGCGCTCGGCATCGACCACTTGCTCGAGCGCTCCACCCACGACCTCTCCGGCGGGGAGAAGCAGCGCGTGGCGCTCGGCGCGGCGCTCGTCGGTCGTCCGCGCGTGGTCTTGTTGGACGAGCCCACCTCTCAGCTCGACCCGGTTGCCGGCGACGAGTTGATCGGCTTGCTGCGCCGGCTCAACCAGGAGTGGGACACGACGATCCTGCTCTCAGAGCACCGTTTGGAGCGCTGCCTGTCGGCGGCAGACCGTGTGATCGCGCTCGACGGTGGCGCGATTGCCCACGACGGCTCGCCGAGCTCGTTCCTGCGCTTCGCGGCGGAGTATGAGCCCTCGTTGCAGACACCCGGCGCGAAGCTGTTCGCGCTCGCCGGCATCGGCCCCCCGCCGGTTGGCGTCAAGCAGGCGCGTGCCGCGCTGCGAGCCGAAGGACTGCTGCCCGACGAGCCCGATCCTCACGCCGGGCAGTCGGCG
>JBAQGH010000117.1:0-6688 GCA_049287685.1 Solirubrobacteraceae bacterium
CACATACCCCTTCGGGGCACGCGTGTGCCGGGGGCCGATTGATGCGATCAGTGACGATCGACGCCTGGAAGCACCTGCGTGCCTTCGATCTGAACCGCTTCGAGCGCGTCGGGATCCAACCCGAGCAGGTCGAGGATCGTAGGCGCGATCTGGGTCGTCTCGACCCATGGGCGGTACGTGCCAGGCTGCACTGCCCCCGGCGCATACACGACGATCGGCACGTCACGGTCGGCCGGGTTTGCGCCACCGTGCTCGGCGATCTTGCTGCCGCCGGTGTACACCACGCCGACCTGCACAACACCCCACACATCGGGGTGACGTGGATCGCTGACCGGCACACCGAAATACTTCGCCGCGTCCTTGCCGGCGTAGATTTCGGCCAATCCCGAGTGCGCCAACGTGCGCGTGCTGCCGTCGTAGGCGACGCCTGTTGCCGTGTGGTTCCACAGGTATTCCTTTACGAAATCGGCAGCTTCCTGGGATGTGTCGGACAGGTAGCTCTGCCACGCGTCGTCGTCGGTCCCCGCGACGATCAGGGCACCGGACCCGGGGTGAAGCGCTTCCCAGGCGGCGTTGATTGCTTCGATGATCGGCCCGTCCTTGATTTTGACCAGTGAGTCCGGGTCCTGGGGCGACTGGCCGTGCTTGGCCGAGACGATGATGGCCGTAGAGCTCGCGAGGCCCTGCGCTTGGATCTCTTCATCCATCGCTTGGAGCTGCGCGTTGATGTAGTCGAGCGCCCGCTGGAGCAACGGCCCCGGCGTGGTTGTGCCCGGTAGGTAACCGCCGGTGAGTCCGTCCGATGTGTGCAGCTTCTCCGCGGTCGAGACGGTCTGGAAGTTCATCCCGAAGATCGCCGGCACGCCGACCTTGGCTTTGCGGCTGTGATCGTAGCCGTCGATCTCGTTGAGCACCGCCTTGACCTTGTAGGAGTCGTACTGCATCGTCGCCGCGTTGTCTTCGGTCCAGCTGATTTCACCCGGATACGGTTTGCCATTCGGTTCCAGCGCGATCGAGTCGATCTCGGGCGTGAACAGGTCGTCGATGCTGTTGCCCGCTGGGCCCTCGAGGGCTTCGTAGGCGGGGTGCTTGTCAGCCCATGCGGTCCGCAAGCCGTGATTGTGGATCACTTCGAAGATCGTGTTGACCTCGAGGTATTCGTGGGGGTAGATCGGCTTGCAGGTCTGCGGGTTGACCGGCAATGCGGCCGGGTTGAGCAGCGACTGCGGCTGGGCGGTCATTTCGAGAATGCTTTCGGGCAGACCGGTCAGACCCTCGCCGGCATCCAGCGCACCGGCGTTGATGTCATCCGGCGAGTCATAGACGACTTCACCGCCGGTCGGCTGGCCGTGACACGAGGTGGTCCCCGCGGGCAGCACCGCATGGCTGTACTCGTCGTCGTAATAGATGCCGGTCGTACGTGGGTTGCCACCGGTGACCTGGGCGGTCATGCCGGGGAACGAGTCGGAGGGAATCGGCGTCTGTGCCTGCGAGTACTCGGCGCCACCGCCGACGAGCTTTGCCAGCTCGGAGCTTGGATGATTGCTGACATACCATTCGAGGTCCGACTGGTGCAGGCCGTCGACCGAGATCAGTAGTACGTGGGAGATGGCGTTCTTGGGGTGTCGTCCGTGATCTCCGGACCCTCCGTGGCCTCCGGACCGTCCACGATGATCTCCAGGCCCTCGTCCACGGTCCCCGGGCCGTCCCCCATGGTCTCCGTAGTCCCCGGGCCGTCCTTTGTGGTCCCTCGACTGTCGTCCATGACCTCCCGATTGGTCTGCGAAGACCACCGCCGCGGGAGCGGCCATCGCGATGGCCCCGACGGCAAGCGCAACGCCTGCGCCGCGGTGAATTCGTCCGAGCATGAAACCTCTCCTCGATTGCGGGTGAGCAGTTGCATGCAGTACTAACCGGACACCCTCGGGCCGAGGTTGCCGTGCTGTGGCGATCCTGTAGCCATACGGTGAATGGCCATACTCGCCAATTCATCGAGAGCAAATTCATGTCTTCCCGGTTGGCGCATGCGCCGACCGGCGACGGCGCACATGTGCGCGAGGTCGTCCGGCCCGGTGACCGCGTGTATTTCGAGCCCGGGAGAACCATCGACTGACGGGTGCAAACCTTGGGTTGATCCGCAAGGCGGTCTCCAGCCCGGGATGGAGACACCTGCGCTATCGGTCTCGCGTCGATCTGTGCTGGCGTCCATCGAGCCTCCTCGCCCTTCTGAGCGGCACAGCGAACCACAGGGCCGCGAACGGGAGCGCACCGATACTCGCTGTCAGCACGCCTGCGGTCAGGCCGAACAGCTTGGTTGTCACGAGCAGCAGGCAGCCGCACATCGCCAGCGCCAGAAACGCAAGGCCGGCAATCACCACCCGGTTTGAGCTGAACACGATGTAATGCTTGTCGTCGTGGCGGAATAGGAAGCGGTGCTCTGCGGAGGGCGCGATCGTGCACACCGCCGCCAGCGCCGCGAGCACGAGCGTGACGAAGTACACAGTCCGCTCGAAGCTCCCGACATGAGCGAAGCCGATGTTGAACGGGACTATTAGCAGGAACGCGAAAAGGACCTGCACCCCTGTGACAATGACGCGCAGCTCGCCGGTGAGCTCCTCAAAGTTGCGGTCAAGCCGCTCCAGCTGCGTCTCGTGGCGCCTCTCTCCATCCACGCTCTGCGAATCATTTACCTCCATTCAGCTGCTGGTCTTTCATGGTCGCTTGCAGGATCGAGTCGCCCGCAGGTGCAGGTCGAGGTCTGGCCCGCACCGATCCTCATTGGGCTGGGCCTCCTTCCGGGTTCGCTGACTGAACGGGTGCCTTGGGCTTGCATACCCAGACTCGCCAGAATCAATCGGCCGAGGCTCGCGGCAGCCTTATCGGTCGGATTCGCGGACAACTAGCAACGCTCCGGCGCCTGTTGGCGCCAGTGCCTCGCTGACGAGCTCCTCGGCCTGGACCAGTTCGCGGAATTCGCGAACCTCCTCCGCGTGTGAGATCACGTTGTCGACGACCAACAGACCGCCCGGCTTGAGTACGCGTACTAGATCGGGCCAATAGCTGGTGTAGGCCGGAGGTTCGGCGTCCAAGAAGATCATGTCCCATGTCGCATCAGACGCCTCGCGCAGCGTCACCGCGGCATCCTGAACGCGCAGCTCGACCAGGTCGCGCAACTCGGCACGATCGAGGTTTCTCGCTGCCTGGGCGCTTCGCTCCGGATCGATGTCTGTGCTCACGAGATGCCCATTGGTGGCGCGCACGGCGTCGGCCAGCCACAGCGTCGAGTAGCCATTCGAGGTGCCTAGCTCCAGAACCGCGCGCGGCCGGATAGCGCGTATGAGTACAGCCAATAGTTGCGCCGTGTCCGGCTCGACGTTGCGCAACCGCTCCAAACGGTCGGCCTTGCCCGCGTCATGCGCAACGCCGTAGCGATGCATCTCATCGAGCAGAGCGATCAGCTCATCGTCCATCGAAACCCCTCTGCGTCACTGGCTAGGGGTGATGACGACGCGGCCGAACGCTTTGCGGCTCTCAGCGTATTCGTGCGCCCCGGCGGCATCCGAGAGCGGGAACGAGCGATCGATCTCCACCTGCAGCTCGCCGCTTGCCACCCGCTCCAGCATGTCGCCGATCATGGGATGGACGCGGGCGTACTCCGACAGGATAGCGCCGCCGAGAAACACGCCGTGCAGCGAGTTGTTGCGCGTCCACAGCGACCGCGCCTCGACCTGCGAGCCGGCACGGGCGGCCACGCCGACGCTGACGAGCCGCCCTCGGTAGGCGAGCACGCCGATGCTGTCGATGAGGTTTTGGCCCCCGATCGAGTCGAGGACCACCTCCACTCCGCGTGAGTCGGTCAGCTGGTTGGTGCGCTCAACGAAGCTCTCGGTCGCGTAGTTGATCGGGTGGTCGAGCCCGATCGCCTTTAGCCGCTCCAGCTTCTCCTCGCGGGATGCGGTCGCGATTACGGTCGCGCCAGCGCGCTTGGCGAGCTGAATCGCGGCCATGCCGACGCCACCGGCGCCGGCATGGATCAGAACTGTCTGACCCTCGGCGAGGTTGCCGGCGGTGAACAGGCACTCATACGCGGTCCCGAACGCAACCGGCACGCACGCGGCGCGGGCCGCGTCCAGCCCGGCAGGGATCGGCCAGGTCATCGCCGCGGGGACCGCTCGCCTGGCGGCGTGCGACCCTGCTGTGTTCAGGGCGACCACCCGGTCGCCGACCGCGCGTCCCTCGACCCCGGCGGCGACCTCGCTGATGGTGCCGGCGCTCAGATAGCCGACGATGTGTGGGGTCGCGGGCAGATCCCCTGCCGCGCGGGCGAGCAGATCGCCGCCCTCGATACTGACTGCCTCGGCGTCAACGACCACGCAGCCGTCGGGGCATTCCGGATCGGCCACATCAACGTAGCGAAGTACCTCCGGCCCACCGTTCTCGTGAATAACCGCTGCCTTCATCTGCCCCATCCTCTCGTTTTCGACGCCGCGCCGCCAAACCTCATGCGCGAGTCTCCAGCCACGCACGGTAGCGGCCCAGCGCGCGTCGCTGCATACGCTGGTCGCATACGAGCGCGTAGAGCGGGTGCGTCTTGCCCGTGGGGTCCTTGCAGCGCGTGATGCGGCGCATCTGGTGGCGGGCGAGCGCCATGCCGGCGGCAGAGGCGAGCGTCTTGTCAGACCATGTGACAGGCGCAAGCCGCTCGGTAGCCTCACGGCCTTCCTGCCAGCGGCTGCAGATGTCGGGAGTGATCGCCATCGCGCTCGCCACGCCGACCAACGCGACACCGCTCGCGAGCGCCTGCTCGGCGGTCTCTCGGCAGGTGATGCCGCCGGTCAGCATCAGCGGCAGCGGGCTGGTCTTGGCAAGCTGGGCGGCGAGCTCGAGGAAGTACGCCTCGCGCGCCGCGGTGCGACCGTCCGCGGGGCGGCCAGACATCGCCGGGCTCTCATAGCTGCCGCCGGAAAGCTCGACCAAATCGACCCCAAGCGGCTCAAGCATCGCAATCACCCGCGCCGCGTCCTGCGCATCGAACCCGCCACGCTGGAAGTCCGCGGAGTTCAGCTTCACCGTCACCGCCACCGCGAACGACGAGGACACGACCTCGCGGATCGCGCGCACCACATCGAGCAGTAGCCGTGCGCGGTTCTCCAAGCTCTCGCCCCACTCATCGCCGCGCTGGTTCACCAGCGGCGAGAGGAACTGTGAGATCAGGTAGCCGTGGGCGGCATGGACCTCGACACCATCGAAGCCGGCGCGCTCGGCGAGGCTCGCGGTGCTCGCGAAGCGCTCCACGGTGGCGCCGATCTGCTCCTTGGTCATCGCCACCGGGCGGGCGAAGCGCTTGCTGTGCTTTCCAAGCTTCGGAGAACCCTGCGACAGGGACAACGACGAGCGCATAGCCGCAACCGCCGCCGTATCGCTGTATCTCCGTGAGATCGTCGGACGAGTCTTTCCCGAGGCTGACGCGGAGGCGATGGCAACCGCAACCTGGGCACTTGTCCACGGACTCGCGTTCCTGTACCTGGACGGCAAGCTCGATGCTTCCACGCCATCAGCGGTAGCCGACCGCGTCAGCGCCGCGATCCATGTGCTGCTGAGCGCAACCAGCCACGACCCGCATTTAGCGCACCTGCGATAGGCGGCCCTATAGCTTTCTGGCGCTCGCGCCGTCCCGTAGCGCCGCGACCACGCGGGCGGGCGCTTCGAGCGCGGGCCAGTGCCCGACGTCCGGCAGCGAGGTGAACGGCGCCGCGGGCAGCCGTGCGCGAATGCGCTCAGCCATGTGGGCGCCGGAAATCGGGTCGAGCATCCCCCACACGAAGGCAAGCGGCACGTCGGTCTGCTCGAGCGCGGCCACCCAGCGGTCGGCGTGGAGGGCGCGATCGTTCATGTAGCGGATCACGCGGTGGATGACCAGCTGGCCGTCTTCCCGAGCCGTCGCCCGCCAGATATCAGCCCCGACGGCAGCCATGTCGAAACCCTCGGCGAAAGTGGGCTTCAGCCCCTCGATCCACAGCTCCTCGGTGATCTGCGCGCCGATCTTCGGTCCGACTTCCGGGTCGAGCAGCGCCAGCTGACCGGGCTGGGGACGGTAAACGTCTGGGTAGAGGCCGCCGTTCAGCAGGTCTACCTCGATCAACTCGACACTCAGCGCGCCTTCGGCGCGCCTTGCGAGCAACTCCTGCGCGACCGACACGGCGTAGTCGTGGGCTACGACGACCGTCGCGGTGACCCGCTCGCGTACCCACACCGCTTCAACTAGGTCGGCTTGCTCATGGATCGAGTAGTCGTGGTCGGCCGGCTTCTGTGAAGCGCCGAACCCGAGAAAGTCGAACAGCACCAGCGAGTTGCGTTCGGCCAGCACCGGAAGCACCGCGGCCCAATCGTGTGAGGAGCTTGGAAACCCGTGCAGCAGGGTCATCGCTGGACCGGCGCCGGCCCGCCGCAGAAAGATCTGCCGGGCCATCCCGTCGAGGTCGATGCCCACGCGTTTCCCCGCAGCCCACCAAGCGTCTATCCCTTCCACTGGCTGGATTATCACAGCCCCATGCTGCCGGAGTGACGGGGTCCCCGTGAGGAGTCCAGGGGTTATGCGTCTTCTTGGTTGTTTGTGTTTGTGATTGTGGCGTATTCGCTTGGACAGCGGCCCCCGAGTGCTGAGTGGGGCCGGTAAGTGTTGTACTCG
>JBAQGH010000118.1:0-7727 GCA_049287685.1 Solirubrobacteraceae bacterium
TCATGCGCGCTCCGGGGGGCTCATTCATCTGGCCGAACACGAGCATCGTCTTGTCGAGCACGCCCGACTCCTTCATCTCCAGCCACAGGTCGTTGCCCTCGCGCGAGCGCTCGCCCACGCCGCAGAACGCCGACAGCCCGCCGTGTTCCTTGGCGAGGTTGTGGATGAGCTCCTGGATCAGCACTGTCTTGCCCACGCCGGCTCCGCCGAACAGCCCGACCTTGCCACCCTTGGCGTAGGGGGCGAGCAGATCCACGACCTTGATGCCGGTCTCGAACATCTCGGTGGTCGGCGTCAGGTCCTCTGCGCGCGGGGCCTCCTGGTGGATGCCGCGGCGCTGGGTGTCCTTGGGCAACTCCTCGCCGAGGTCGATCGTTTCCCCCAGCAGGTTGAAGATGCGCCCGAGCGTCGCCTCGCCGACCGGCACCGTGATCGGGCCGCCGGTATCGATCACCTCGGCGCCGCGTGCCAGACCGTCGGTCGTGTCCATCGCGACCGCGCGCACGCGGTCGTCGCCGAGGTGCTGCTGGACCTCGCACACGAGCACCTCGCCGCCGGCCTCCGTGCTGATGCCCTCTGCCTCCTCCGCGGCCGCGGAGGCCGGACGGGCAACCGTGATCGCATGGTTGATCTCAGGCAGGCGGTTGGGGAACACGGCCTCGATCACGACGCCCTGGATCTCCTCGATGCGCCCGAGGTTGCGCGAGGAGGTTCCGTTCGCTGCTGTGGCGGGCTCTGTGGTGGTGCTGGGTGGCATTGGCTCTCTGATCTCCTGACTATCTGTTCAAGTTCGTTTCGGTGGTGGCTGCGCGCGGCGGGTGAGTTTCCTAATTGAGGCCCTCTGCTCCGGCGACAACCTCCATAATCTCTTGGGTGATCTCGGCCTGGCGGGCTCGGTTCATTTGCAGCGTGTACTCCGTGATGATTTCGCCGGCGTTCTCCGATGCACTGCGCATCGCCGTCATCTGAGCGCCGAAGAAACCGGCCGCCGACTCCACGAGCGCCCGGTAGATCGATATCTCGATGTAATCCGGGACCAGGCGCCTGAGGATTTTCTCGGGGTCCGGCTCGTAGTCGACCGGCGTCGGCTTAGAGGGGGCCGATGCCTCACGCGTGCCCGTCGAAACATCCTCCTGATCACCGGCGATCTCTTGGTGGGAGAGCGGCAGCAGCCGCTGACGTGTGACGTGCTGCGTGAGCGGCGATACGTATGAGTTGTAGAGCATCTCGACACGATCGATGCGACCGTCAACGTATGCCTCGATCACATCATCGGCGATCGTGCGCGCGTCAGCATAGGACGGTCGATCGGAGAAGCCCGTGTAGCTGCCGCTGAGCTCGTGCCCGCGGAAGACGATCGAAGAGACGCCGCGACGCCCGGTCGCATACCAGAGGCTGTTCAGCCCCTCACCGGTCAGCTCAGCGGACAGGCGCACGCCGGCACGGATGATCTGTGAGTTGAAGCCGCCCGCAAGCCCGCGATCGCCGGTAACGAGCAACAGGCCGACGTTGCTTTCAGACTCGTGCTCACGCAGCAGTGGCAGGTTCGCGGCCTCCGAGCCGGCCGCTTGCGCGGCCTGGCGTGTCATGCGCCCGATCGCATCCGCGTACGGACGCAGGGCGGAGATGCGCTGCTCTGCCCGCCTGAGACGGGCCGCAGCCACCATCTCCATCGCTCGGGTGATCTTCTGGATGTTCTTCACCGAAGCGATCTTGTTCTTGACGTCGCGTTGAGATGCCATGAGAATTGACCTTGGCCGGCGCTAGGCCGCCTGAGGCTCCTGCTCGGCGGGGGACTCGTCTTTGCGCAGGGGCGCGTCCTCATCCAGCGGCTGGCCCTCCTCGTCGAGGTCGTAGCCGAAGTCCCGGGCGAAGGCCTCGACGGTGTCGCGCACCTCTTTCTGGGTCTCATCCGACCAGTCGCCACCGTTGATCTTCGCCCGCAGCTCCGGGTGTTGGGAGTGCAGTCTTTCGGTTACCGCGAGCAGGAACTCGGGCACACGCTCAACGTTGAGGCGGTCCAGATAACCGTTGGTCGCGGCGAAGATCTGCACGACCTGATCCTCAACCGCCAGCGGCGCACGCTCGTGTTGGTTGAGCGTCGCCACCAGGCGTTCGCCGCGGGCCAGCGTGCGCTGCGTGTCGGCATCGAGGTCCGAGCCGAACTGGGCGAAGGCCTCGAGATCGCGGTACTGGGAGAGCTCGAGCTTGATTCGCCCGGCGACCTTCTTCATCGGGCCGATCTGCGCGTTACCGCCGACTCGCGATACCGAGATGCCGACGTTGATCGCCGGACGCACACCCGAGTTGAACAGCTTCGACTCGAGGAAGATCTGCCCGTCGGTGATCGAGATCACGTTCGTCGGGATGTACGCGGAGACATCGCCCGCCTGCGTCTCGATGATCGGCAGCGCGGTCAGCGAGCCACCGCCGAGATCGTCGTTGAGCTTGACCGCGCGCTCCAGCAGGCGTGAGTGCAGGTAGAAGACGTCGCCTGGATAAGCCTCGCGTCCCGGCGGACGGCGCAGCAGCAGTGACATCTGACGGTATGCGTAGGCGTGCTTTGTCAGGTCGTCGTACACGCACAGTGCGTGCTTGCCGTTGTAGAGGAAGTGCTCGGCCATCGCGCAGCCGGCATAGGGAGCCATGAACTTAATCGGAGCGGCCTCATCGGCGGGAGCCGCCACGATGATCGTGTTCTCCAGGGCCCCGTACTCCTCCAGCGTCTGCGCGAGCGCGACGACCGTCGACATGCGCTGGCCGATGGCCACGTACACCGACACCACGCCGGTGTCCTTATTGTTGATGATCGTGTCGATCGCGATTGCCGTCTTGCCGGTCTGGCGGTCGCCGATGATCAGCTCTCGCTGGCCGCGCCCGATCGGGATCATCGCGTCGATCGCCTTCAGGCCGGTCTGCATCGGCTGCTTGACCGGCTGGCGCTGCACGACGCCAGGTGCCTTGAACTCGGCTGGGCGCTTCTGATCGACAACTATCTCGCCCTTGCCGTCAAGCGGACGGCCGAGTGGGTCCACGATGCGCCCAAGCATCTGCTCGCCGACCGGGATCTCCAGCAGCGAGCCGGTGCGCTTGACGGTGTCGCCCTCGGACACCTTCTCCCACTCGCCGAACAGCACGGCGCCGACGTTGTCGGACTCGAGGTTCAGCGCTAGACCGGTGACACCGTGGGGAAGCTCGAGCATCTCGAAGGACATGCAGTTCTCCAGGCCGTGCAGGCGCGCGATGCCGTCGGCTACCGACAGCACGGTGCCAACCTCGGTCAGCTCAGCCGTGCCGCTGTCGAGTCCCTCGATGCGGCTCTTCAGAATGCTTGTGATCTCGTCAGGATTGATCTGCATGTCGTTTTAAGAGGCTCCTTGGGCAACATGCCTGCGCAGCTGCTCCAGTCGGTTGCGAATAGAGGCATCGAGGATCGAGTTTCCAACCCTGATTACGATGCCGCCGAGAATGTCCGGGTCTACGCGCGCGGCCAAAGTGACCTTGCGTCCGGCGCGCTCCCCGATCGTCTTGCCCAGGCTCTCGGTGGTCGCCTCATCGAGGGCAATCGCGCTCGTGATCTCCACCGGCAGGGTCTTGTTCTCCTCATCCCACAGCCGCTCGTACTCTTGGCGGATGCGGAAGATCACGGGCATGCGGTGGTTTTCGATGAGTAGCTTCAGGAAATTGTCCAGGATCTCGTCCGCCCCGTCGAGCAGCGTCGAAAGCGACTGCTGCTTCTCGATGCTGGAGAAGTAGGGCGAGAAGAAGAACACAGCGAGCTCGCGGTGCTCATCGAGCGCATCCGCGAACTGACCCACCTGCTCCCGAATCTCGTCCATACGACCCTTCTCCAGGGCGACCTGGAACAGCGAGCGTGCATAGACCTGGGCAAGCTCCTCCATGTCAGTTTTGAGATCCCGAGGAAAGGCCGGAGAAGTCGAGTTCGCCCAGGGCCTCCTCGACCAGGCGCCGCTGGTCGGCGTCATTGAGGGTCTTACGGGTGACCTTCTCGGTGGCCATGACCGTCAGGTCGGCGACCTCACGACGGATGTCGTCGAGAGCGCGCTTGGTGGCCGCCTCGATGTCGCGCTCGGCGCGCTTGGCCGCCTCGGCGAGAATCTCCTGACCGCGCTCGCGGGACTCGTGCTCGTGCGTGTCGGCGGTTTGGCGCGCGCGCTGAACGATCTCCTCGGACTGGGCGCGAGCCTCCTTCAGGCGCTCGCGGTATTCGACCAGCAGCTCGTCGGCCTGCTTGCGGGTCTGCTCGGCGGCATCGATGTCGCCGTCGATCATCTTGGCGCGCTTGTCCAGGGCTTCGCCGATGACCGGGAACACCGTCTTGCGCAGGATGAACAGCGAGATGGCGAACACCACGATGGTCCAGATCATGATCCCCACATTTGGGGTGATCAGGAAGGAGCCGCTGGAAGATGCTAGTGGGATTGCAGCGTGCATCTCGGCCTACAGGAAGAAGGCGATGAAGCCGCCGACAAGGCCGTAGAAGAAGCACGCCTCGGTGAGCGCGAAACCGAGCCACTGGTCGCGCTCGACCTCGGCACGCAGCTCCGGCTGGCGGGTCTTGGCCTGGATCGAGGCGTTGAACACAGCTCCAATGCCCGCCCCGGCGCCCGCGGCGCCGCCACCGGCTCCGACGCCCAGCGCGATCGCGCGACCGGCATCCTGGCTCTGCTTGATGATCGGTTCCACGACACCCAGCAGCGGGTGAATCGCACTCAAGAGGTGTAGAAACTGCATTGCTCGATAGCTCCTTGTTTGTTAGTGACTCTCGACCGCTCCGCCGAGGTAGATGGCGGTCAAGATGGCAAAGATGAAGGCCTGTAGGCCGGCGATCAGGACGGCCTCGAACAGGAAGATCGCGATCCCTGCCGGCAGCAGGAACCAGGACACGAGCTGCAAGCCGACAAGCACGCCTAGCTCGCCGCCCATGAACGCGATCAGCATGTGACCGGCAAGTAGGTTCGCCCACAGCCGCACGGTCAGCGAGATCAGACGCAGGAAGTTGGAGAGGATCTCGATCGGGAAGATCAGGAGCACGAGCGCGCCTTTGACGCCGCCGGGCATCAGGCTCTTGAGGTATCCGATTGGACCGTGGAACTTGACTCCCTCGTAGGTGAACATGACGAAGACGCCAAGCGAGAGGATCAGCGGGAACGCGACGTTAGTGTCGGCCGCGTAGATCTGAAACGAGGGGATGTTCACACCGAACAGCCTGAACGTCTCACCCGAGTTGACCGGCAGCGGGATGTAGCCGATCAGGTTGCTCACGAGGATGAACACGAAGATCGTGGCGATCAGCGGGAAGTACTTGCGTTCCATGTCTTCGTTGAGGTTTTCCCTCGACATGCCGCGGGTGAAGCTGTAGAACATCTCGACCGCGACCTGCAGGCGTCCGGGGCGCTGTTGCAAGCGCCTTGAGATGTAGAACATCACCCCGATGGTGAGGCCGACCGTGATCAACAGATACAGAACGCCCTTGTTGAACGCGACCGGGCCGAGTTTGAACCAGGTGTCGAGCTTGAACTCGTCGGTCGGGGAGAAGGTGCTGTTGGCGACCGACGGGGCCTTGTGGGCGGTCACGCCGAACAGGATCACGAACAGCACGATCCCGCCGAGCCACAACCCCAGGACCGAGTAGAGGATCTTCCGTCCTTGGGTCATTCCCTCCTTGCCGGAAGCCGGTGCTCCGGCGGGCGCCGCGGCCGCTACCGCGCTCATCGCTGCGCTCCTTGCGGGCGCCCACCGACCAGACGCACTACGAATGCGACGGAGTAGGCGCCGAAGATCATGAGTGCGGCGGCCAGCCCGTCTGAGCGTCCGCCGACGATGGCGGCAAGCACGATCGCGCCCGCGAGCAGCCAGATGCGCCCGAACCCGTCGAGGAGACTGAGACCGAAGCGTGCATTTGATCCCTGCTTGGCGATCCAGCTTTTACCGACCCGGGCGACCACGTACTGCAAGAACCACGCTGCCGCGCTCACCACAACGCCCACCACGGGCGCGCCCAGCGCCAGCGTGACGGGCACCGCGACCGCCACCAGGATCAGATCGAGATGGCGCAGCGCCGCGCCCAGGCGACTAGGGTCGTCGGCGCGCGCATCGGCGCTCAGGGACGTTGCGCTCGTGCGCGCGGGGATGGTGACATCGGTCATTGTCGCTAGTCGGTCGGGCATATTCGATGGTGAGCCGGGTGGGCAGGGACCCTATACATACGAACGCCCGCACGCATTGACGCGGCGGGCCCTGTCGCTCCCCTCAGAGCGTGTCGTCAGTGGCAGCGGCGAGTCTACCGGTTCTGCGACTTAGTAACAACTTTGTGACATGCGCCACGGACGCCAGTCGCACCAAAGCGAGTGCCAGCGCGAACGTCAAGAGGCCTCCGATCAAGTCCAGCACATAGTGGTTGCCGGTTGCCAGCACCGCAAACGCCGTCGCGCATGGGTAGACAAGCGCCAGCGCCCGCACCCATGTGCGCGAAGAGATCTGCCACAGCGCAAAGCTGCACCACACGGCCCAGGCGATGTGCAGCGAGGGCATCGCGGCGAGTTGGTTTGCGTCGGAGGCGAGGCTGCCGGTATGCCACGAGCCGATCGTGCCCGAGGCGGCGACGACATCGGTGAAGCCGTCGGCCACTAGCATCCTGGGCGGCGCCACCGGATAGCGCCAGAACACGATCAGCCCAATCACGTTGATCAATACGAGCGTGCTGCGCAGAGGACGGTAGATGTCGGCTCGCTTCCACCACAGCCAGCCGAGCAGCCCAAAGGTCACAATGAAGTGGGCGTTGTCGTAGTAGTAGGAGAGGATGGTCGCGAGCGCGTGATGCGCCACGAGCCAGCGATTCAGGGCCAGTTCGGGTGCGATGTGCAGCGATTGCTCGAAGCTCAGGATGTCGCGTGCATGCGCGAGCGCCAGTTTTTCTTGCAGCGGCGCGAGGTTCGTGACTATGTCGTACAACCACGCGAGCCACGCGATCACAAGCAGCTCGCCCCACCAGCGCGGACGCCGGATCGGCTGCTCAGGCGGGGCTGGGTCAGACAAGCAAACGATGGTATCCGGCGGCGAAGCGTAAATCGTGCTCACGGCAGCACCGTCTCGATGCCGCTCTCGGCCAACACGTCCAGCACGCGTGGCAACGCTTGAGCGGTCCGTTGCCATGAGTCAGGGGCGCTGTAGTCGTCGGCGTCGTGGAGCAGCAGGATCGAGCCCTCGGTCACCCCGTCTGTCACGAGTCTGGTGATCGACTCAGGGGTCGCGCGCTTCTCCCAGTCTCGTCCCCAGTGGGTCCACAGGAGCGTGCGCCAGCCCGACCGCCGCGCGAGGCGCAGCGCGCTCGCGTTGAGCACTCCATAAGGAGGCCTATACAAAACGGGCGAAACCCCGCTTGCGTCCTCGATGACCGCCCGCGCCCGTCTCAGATCGTCGCGAACCTGCCACGGGGCGAGGCGCAACAGATTGCGGTGGCGGTGGCAGTGCAGGCCAATCGTGTGTCCGGCCGCGAGGATCTCCCCCGGCAGCGAGGGGTTGCGCAGCACCTGCTCTCCCACCAGGAAGAACGTTGCGCTCACGTCTGCACCCGCGAGGATGTCGAGCACGGCCGGGGTCCCCTGCGCGTGCGGACCGTCGTCGAAGGTGAGCGCCCAACCACGCTCGTTCGCGGTGCGATCCTCGACCCCCAGCGAGCGGCGCAGCGCGGGCCAGATCGGCGC
>JBAQGH010000119.1:0-24285 GCA_049287685.1 Solirubrobacteraceae bacterium
GCGCAGCGGCGCGCGGCGTCGGGCCAGGCGCTCACGCAACTCCCGTTCAGGAGCGCGGCGCCGACCAGCCCAAGCAGCGGCCTCCTCTCGCAGAACGGCGACGGTGCGCTCGGCTGCCAGGCCGTCCAGCGGCCCCAGGTAGCGTTCGGCGATCTTTCGCCTGCTGTGCAGGACATCCGCCGAGCAGACCGCGCCTCTCGCCGCGACGACCGCGGCCGGGAGATCTTCAGCTTTGTGTATGACGGTGATCTCAGGCTCCCATCGATCGAATGGAATGAGCTGGCCGCCCAGAGCCTTGGCTGTCTGATCCCAGCCTGTATAGAGAACCGGACGCCCGGCCAGCATCGCCTCGAGTAGGGCTGTGCTCTGAAAGCCGACGGTCACATCGGCCTCGACAATCAAAGGGCGCACGTCGGCCTGCGGATCTACCATGAACACGCGCCGTCCCCAGAGCTCCCCGGCATTTCGGCGCCATTGCCTCTGAGCGTCCAACGGCTGCTGGGGATGGGGCTTGATGATGACCCGCCAGCCGCGTCGCGCGAGCTCGTACAAGCCTCCCTCTGTCTGCAAGTGCAGCGCGTCCCATCCGCAGGGATCTCCTCTCTCCCCCGGGTGATAGGCGTCGAGCGCATAGGAGAGGAACAGCACGCTGTAGCCGCTCTCTCCAGGAATGCCCTCGGCGGGCCACGCGGAGGGGTTGTTGTAAAAGTCGAATCGAGGCTGTCCCGTGACCACGATGCGCTCCTCCGGGCATCCGGCGCGCACCCAGAAACTCTTGTGTCTCTCACTGCAAACGGTCATGCGATCGGCCAGCGGCGGCGAGAAGCGACGTATCTGCTCGGCGTGCTCGCCCATCGTGTGCTCGGAGATCGTGGTCTCCTTCTGGGCGACGAGCAACGGCACCCCCAGGGCATGGGCCGGAGCGAGTGCCGATCGCACATAGAAGAACGTGTCGGATGGCACGACGATCGCGTCAAACGGCGACCTGGTAAAGCGATCCTCCAAGATCTCGCGCAGAATTGCGGCGTAGCGGTACCTGGCTCCCTCGATCTCGGGCCTCGTGAAAGCCTCGAGACCGCTGCCAACCTCCTCGGGCAGGACGCGAAGCGCCTCCGAGCGCAGCAGATCGTAGGGCATCAGGTCCAGCTCGAGTCGATCGCCAGCCGCCCGTCGTAGGGCGTCGATGTCTTGGGCGAAATGATGGTCGAGCACCAAGAACCGCACGGGACACAGGATAGGCGGGCGTGCTCGGCGCGCGCAGCCCGCCGGACTCGCGAAGGAATCGAATCACGCCGACAACCGAGAAATCGAACTTGCTTGATAATGAGGATATGTTCGCTTTTGCACGACTGCGTGAACTCGGGGGCAAGGGCAAGCTGCGACCGGGCGCCCTCGATCGTGTGCTCGCTCGCGCGCGCCGTCCAATGGACCGAGCTTTCGAGCGCAGCGCAATCGCGCTCGACAGCATGGCCGCACTGAGCGCGCAAGTCGATGGACCCGTCACAGATTCCAAGCTCGCTCGCGGAGCGAGCCCACGCGTCCTCGTCGCTTCGTTGCGGGGCTGGTCCACGCACAATGCCTACGAGCTGGTTATCGCCCAGGCGCTGCGCATGCGCGGCGCAGAGGTTGCATTTCTCACTTGCGGAGGTGGAATGCCTGCCTGCGAGCTCGGATGGGCACGCCACGCACACCCGCGACCTTGCGATCGCTGTGCCTGGCTGACCAACAGCGTGATCGAGGTCGGCGGCCTGAGGCATTATCGGCTGGGCGATCTGCTGCCTTGGGGCAAGAACGCCCGCGAAGCGCCTGACAAACCCACCGACGCGAGCGCCACGGACGCTCGCCAAGACTCGCTCATCAGCGTAGCCTGGCTGCTGAAGGCGAGCTTGTTGGATCGCATTCCCGACGCCCAAGAGCTGACAGGGGATTTCGCGGTGGCCGCCGAAGGAGTGAGCAGCGCGGCCGCGAGGATCTTCGAAGAATTCGAGCCAGATGTCGTCTTCCTGCTCAACGGCCTGTTCGCAGCCGAGCGGCGAATCCGCCAACTTGCCCTCGACTACGGCGCCCGCGCGCCAACATACGAGATCGCCCCGCGCGCCGGCGCGCTTGTCCTCTCCCAGGACGCGCCCGCTCCGGAATACGATGTCGATCAACTCTGGGCCGCCGTGAAGGACAGCCCGTTGAGTATCCGGCAATGCTCGGAAGTGACCGCATTGTTGGACGATCGCGCCCGCGGGATCGGAGCTCACGAGTCCTATTACGATCGCGTCGAGGATGACCCCGATGAGCTTCGTCGGCGCCTGAGCTTGGGCAACCGCGAGCGCATAGTGTCTCTCTTTACAAACGTGACGTGGGACAGCGCTACGCTCGGGCGTGACATCGGGTTCGCGTCGATGTTCGACTGGATCGAGCAAGCCATACGCCTGGCCGCCACCCAGGAGCTCGTGCTCGTCGTGCGCATCCACCCAGCCGAGAAGCGTTGGGGCACGCGCGAGGAGGTACACGAGATCGTCGTCTCTCGACTCGGCGAGGTGCCCGCCAACGTCCGCTTCGTCCACGCGCAGGACGCACTATCCACATACGCCCTTATGGACATCTCAAATCTGCTGCTCACATACGCAACCACCGTTGGCCTGGAGGCGGCGGTACGCGGAAAGCAGGTGGCGGTCGCGGGCGCAACCCACTACCGTGGTCGGGGCTTCACGACGGATATCTCAAGCGCTGAGGACCTGGCGCACGTACTGCGGCTAGAGCCCACAGAGCTTCCCCCGGATGGCGTGGAGTTGGCCATGCGCTACGCCCACATGTTCTTCTTCCGGGCGATGGTCCCATTCCCGCTGATCGGATCCGATGGAGGGAAGGTGAAGCGCTTCCCGCGTGAAGCGGCAGCGTTGGCTCCCGGCGCCGACCCCTATCTCGACTGGATCTGCGAGCGCATTCTGGACGGCGGGAGCTTTGGCCTGCCAGACGAGCTCGCCCGCGTTGCTTTCTCGGCGGCCGGGGCAGGCTGAGGCCAGCGCGCTTTCGGATCACAGGCGGCCCCAGGTTCGTAGGCTCCCAGCGTGATCGACCATCAGCGCCGGACGGACTCGAGCTGAGCTCCTATCCACGACATCCGTGGTATGCCGCCAACGACGGCTCGGCGCGTACCGCGGCGAGGATCTCCGCGAGACCGGCCTCGTGGCGGCGAACACCCAGACGACGCACGAGCGCGCGCACGAACTCGAGATCCTCAGGCTCATCGACCGTCCAGCGCACCTCGCCCAGATTGCACGGTCGGACCACGGCGGCTTGGCGAAAACGCCCTGGCTGGGCGCGAATCGCGCTGGTAACGTGCTCGCGATCCTCGAGCTCCAGATGCTCCTCTCCAACCGCGCGCAGCGCGGCCGCGTCGAAGACCTCCACATCCAGACCGTCGGGAAAGGTGCGCGGCTGGATGTTGCTCGCGTAGGCGCAGCCGACAACCGACAGGAAGCGCTCGACGGTGTCGTCGACGATGGCAGGGTCGATCAGGGGACAGTCGGCGGTGATGCGCACGATCGGATCCTCACGATCGCCGATCGCGAGCAGAAAACGCTCGAGCACGTCCCGCTGCGGTCCGCGGCTCACCGCGACACCGGCGCTGGTCGCGACCGCGGCGATCGGATCATCTGAGGCGTCGGTGCTGGTGGCGACAACGATCCCGCCTATTCGTCGCGCGTGGCTGAGGCGCCGCAGCAGCAGTAGCAGCATTGGCTCACCGTCTACCTCGGCGAGGGTCTTACCGGGCAAACGCGTGGAGGACATGCGCGCTTGGACGATCGCCAACGCTCCACCGACCGAGCTCATAGAACATTAAGCTACTCGCGTTATGTCCAGGGGAACGGCATCAAACCGCGCCTGCGCCGTCGTGGGCACCACGTGACCCCATCGGCCGCCGGCGAGCACATCGCCTTTCGCTGCGATGGGAACGAGCGAATTGGGGCGGGACACGTCGCGCGCTGCATCCCACTGGCAACGGCGTTCGCGCAGCTCGGTTGGAAGATCAGCTTTGTGGGGACCTACGAAGGATTTGCCGACTGGCTGCTCGCTCGCGCCAAGATCGATGTGCGCGCGGCCAACCCGGATTTCTCCTGCGGCATTCTCGCCGAGCGCTACGACGCCGTGATCATCGACTCCTACGCGATCGCACCCAATTCGATCTGCGATCTGGCCCGCAGACTCCCTCTCGCCACGATCGCAGAGGCCAATCGCTGCCGTACGTACGGTGTCCTGCTCGACTACCACCTCGACAGGATCGAGAAGTCCAACAGCCGCCTGCTCGCTGGACCGTCCTACGCACCGCTTGACCCGGTGCTTGCCGGTACCGGGTGCGCCGGCAGGCAGATCAGCAAGATCCTCGTGACCGTCGGCGGTTCACTCGCGGCGCGCGGGCTGCTCGACCCGATCGCATCCATGTCGAGCTCAGCCTTCCCGGAAGCTGACATTCTGTGCGCCGGCAGGATCGAGTCAGAAACAAATGACCTCAACATGGATCGTGTCATCCGTCTGCCTTCACCCAGTGCCCTGGTCGACATACTGCCCGATATCGACCTTGCGATCACGACGGCCGGCCTGACCGCCTACGAGCTCGCTTGCGCGGGAATACCGCAAGTGGCGATTGCGATCGCCGCCAACCAGCGCCGTGTCCTCAACGGCTTGAACAAGAGCGGTCTGGCGCCTTGCCTGGACTTGACGAGCGGCGATTCGCTGGCGCAGCTGCCGGCCGCCCTCGAGCGGCTGCGTGACGCAGGATTGCGCAGGTGCCTGGCCGAACGCGGACGGAAGATATTCGACGGTCAAGGTGCCCGACGAGCAGCGATTGCCTTGACAGAGCTCTACCGGGCAGCCGGCGCCGATGAGCGTTGCCACCGAAAGCGATCGGACAGCTAAGCTAGACGCAACCTTCCTCCAGCTATTCGGAACTGATCGCACAGCGGCATTCTTGAAAATGAACCTGAACGGCAAGACCATCTTCATCACCGGCGGTACAGGCTCGTTTGGAAAGGCCTGCATCGAGACGCTGCTCACCGAGCACGATCCGCGGGTTATCCGGGTCTTCAGTCGAGACGAGCTCAAGCAGTCTGAGATGCAGGTGCGCTATTCCTCAAACGGAAAGCTGCGTTTCCTCCTGGGCGATGTGCGTGACCGCAACCGGCTCGTCGGCGCCACGCGCGGTGTCGATCTGATCCTTCACGCCGCAGCCCTCAAGCAGGTGCCAGCATGCGAGTACAACCCATTCGAGGCGGCGCAGACCAACATCATCGGCGTCGAGAACGTAGTTGCGGCGGCGATCGCCAACGAGGTGCCGCGCACGCTGTTGCTCAGCACCGACAAGGCCGTCAATCCGGTGAACCTGTACGGCGCCACCAAGCTGTGCGCAGAGAAGATAGTCACCCAGGCAAATGCGCTGGCCGCCGACTCCCTGGCTCGGTTTGCGAGCGTGCGCTACGGCAACGTGGTCGGCAGCCGCGGCAGCGTGATCCCGATATTCCTCGCGCAGGCGGATACCGGCCGCATCACGATCACCGACGAGCGCATGACTCGATTCTGGATAACGCTGCCGCAGGCGGTCGATTTCGTCCTCTCGCGCTTGCCGCTGATGGAGGGAGGCGAGGTATTCGTTCCGAAGATCCCCAGCATGCGCGTAAGTGAGATCGCCGAAGCCGTCGCCCCAGACGCCGAACGTGTGACCATCGGCATCCGCCCCGGCGAGAAGCTGAGCGAGGTGCTGCTCACCGAGGACGAGTCACGTCACGCTCACGAGTTGGACGACTGCTACGTCATCCACCCCGAGTTCCCCCTGTGGCGGGAAGATCCATATCTGCAAGGCGCCCCGGTTCCCGACGGATTCCGCTACAGCAGCGACACCAATCCTGCCCAGCTCACCGCCGAGGAGTTGCGGGCGATGCTGCCGTCGCTACAGATGGTGCCTTGACGGACTTCCTCCCCTATGGTCGTCAGGCGATCGACGAGGCAGACATTGCGGCGGTGAGCAGCGCCCTGGCGGACCCGTTTATCACTCAGGGACCGCGTGTGGAGTCCTTCGAGCGCGCAATCTGTGAATACCTTGGCGTCCGCCATGCCGTCGCCTTCGCCAACGGAACCGCCGCGCTGCACGCCGCGGCTCATGCGGCAGGACTAGGCCCCGGCGATGAGTTGCTCACGACCCCGCTCAGCTTTGTCGCCTCGGCCAACTGCGCCCTGTTCGTCGGCGCCCGACCGAGGTTCTACGACATCGACCCCGAGACAGCCAATCTGGACCTGCAACGTGCGCTCGAGGCTGGTTTGCCCCAGCACGTCAAGGCGTGCGTAGCGGTCTCGATGGCCGGACTGCCAATCGACCTAGAGCCTTTGCGGGCGGCCCGCCGTGACGGTCTCGTGGTCATCGAGGACGCAAGTCACGCGCTCGGTGCGCGGCGTGCCGGACTACCCCTGGGTGGAGATGCGGCAGCCGACATGACCACGTTCAGCTTCCACCCTGTCAAGGCGATCACGAGCGGAGAGGGCGGCATGGTGAGCACGAACGACGACGCTCTGGCCGGCGCGCTGCGGAGCTTTCGCACCCACGGCATACGCCGCGGCGAGCCCGAGCGAGACGTCATGGGCAGCGAGCACCAGCAGGACGTCATGCGCGGCGGATGGCACTACGACATCGATTCGCTTGGCTTCAACTACCGCATCACCGATTTCCAATGCGCCCTCGGCGAGCATCAACTGGCGCGCTTGGACGAGTTCATCGCGGCGCGCAACCAGATCGCCGATCGCTACAGAGAGCTCCTGGGCGGAATCACCGAGCTGCAACTCCCCGCGGCAGCCGACAAACCGGGCGACAGCCACGCCTACCATCTCTTCGTGGTGCGATTTCGGGAAGGCGCAAGCCGCCGACGGGCAGCTTACGACCATCTGCGCGCAGGCGGGATCGGTGTTCAACTGCACTACATCCCAATCCCGGTTCACGGCCTGTACCGCTCGCTCGGCTACACGATGGAGGGCCTGCAGGCCACCCAGGCCTACTACGAAGAGGCGCTCTCGCTACCGATCTTCCCGACGATGACCGACAAGGATGTCGAGCGTGTGGCCGGCGAGGTGCGCTTCGCGCTCGACGCTCCCAGCCGGCAAGCGCTCGCCTGCGCCAACACGGCCGAGAACGACAGCCGGCCACAGAGCGTGGAAAGCCTGCGCGAATGAACGCGCCTGTGCCCGTCGAGACCCGCTCATTGCGCCGCTCGAGCGAGCTGCTGCGCCGCGCCGGCGGGCTTATCCCGGGCGCCAGCCAGACGCTCAGCAAGGGGCCCACGCAATGGGTCCAGGGTGTGGCCCCTGCTTATGTCGAGCGGGCTGATGGCGCCTACGTCTGGGACGTGGACGGCAATCGCTACCTGGACTTCCCGATGGCGCTCGGTCCGATCCTGCTGGGACATTGCCACCCGGCGGTGGAGCGGGCCATCGTCAAGCAGTTGCGCAGCGGGATCGTCTTCTCGCTTCCCCACCCGATCGAGATCGAGGTGGCCGAGAGGATCGCGGCGCTCGTGCCCGGTGCCGAGCGCGTGCGCTTTGCCAAGTCGGGCTCCGATGCGACGAGCGCCGCTGTGCGCCTCGCGCGCGCCACCACCGGGCGCGAGCGGGTGATCGTCACCGGCTACCACGGCTGGCACGACTGGTATATAGGTTCGACCACACGCCACATGGGGGTGCCCAAGGCCGTCCGCTCGCTGGTCGAGCCGGTCGCGTTCGGTGACCTGACCGCGTTGGCGGACGCGCTCGATCGTCACCCGCGAGAAGTGGCATGCGTCGTGTGCGAGCCGGTGGGCATCGTCGAGCCCGCGCCCGAGCTGCTGAGGGAGATAATCGACCTGTCCCACCGCCACAGCGCCCTGGTCGTGTTCGACGAGGTGATCAGTGGCTTTCGCCTTGCACCCGGCGGAGCGCAGGAGCACTTCGACGTGCGTGCCGACCTGGTCTGCTTTGGCAAGGCGCTCGGCAACGGCATGCCGATCTCCGCGCTTGCCGGCCCCGCGGCCATCATGGATGGGCTGCAAGATGTCTTCTTCTCAGGCACCCACGGCGGCGAGACGCTCTCACTGGCGGCAGCGCGAGCGACGCTGGATGTGCTCGCCGGCGAGCCCGTACACGAGCATCTGTGGCGACTCGGCCGACGCTTGCAGGAGGGCGTCTTGGGCGCCGTCGAGCGTCATGGCCTGGGCGAGTGGGTGGACTGCTCAGGCGCGGCGCCGTGGACGATCGTGAGCGTGCGCGAGCCCGATCCGGATGCGATGACGCTCGCGGCCAAGTCGCTGATCCAACAGGAGATGATCAAGCGCGGAATCCTTTTCAACGGATCGAACTTCATCTCCTACGCACACACCCCAGCTGACATCGATCTTGCGATCGAGGCATACGACTCCAGCTTCGAGCTGCTCGCCAGCGCACTACCCGACGACCTCGAGAGCCGCTTGCAGGGGCCGCCGGTGACGCCGGCGTTTCGCACCCCCAGCTGAGCCCCATGACCACGCGCGCTCTCAACGCCAGCTTCGAAATCGCCGAGCGCAAGGTGGGCGCCGGGGCACCTACCTATGTGATCGCCGAGGCCGGCGCCAACCACAATCGCGACATCGCGATCGCCCGTGAGCTAATCGACGTCGCCGCCGAGGCAGGCGCCGATGCCGTCAAGTTTCAGGTGTACTCGGGGAGGGCTCTGTACTCGAGCAAGACACCCCGCTTTCGCTACCTGGGGAATATCTCCGAGAAGCCGCCATCAGAGCTGCTCGAAGATATCGCGCTCCCGCGCGAGTGGATCGGAGACCTGGCGGTCCACGCTCGCTCGCGCGGTATTCAGTTCTTCGCCACGCCGTTTGACGCCGACGCGATCCAGGAGCTTTGCGAAGCGGGGGTGCCTGCTATGAAGATTGCCTCCTTCGAGCTCGTCGACCTGGAGTTGATCGCCGCGGCCGCGGCCACCGGGCTGCCGCTGATCCTCTCCTGTGGCATGGCCAGCTATGGAGAGATCGAGGACGCGCTCGATGCGGCGCAGCGTGGCGGTGGAGCGCGGGTCGCGCTGTTGCGTTGCGCCTCGCTGTATCCCTCTCCGCCGGAGATCATGAACCTGCGCGCCATGAGCACGATGCGGGCGGCCTTCGGCGTCCCGGTCGGCCTGTCCGATCACACCGAGGGCATCGCGGTGGCACTCGGTGCGCGCGGCCTTGGGATGGAGCTGTTGGAGAAGCACTTCACGCTGGATCGCGGCATGTCCGGTCCGGACCACCCGTTTGCGATCGAGCCTGGCCAGCTGCGCGAGCTTGTCGCGGGCATACGCGCCATCGAGCAAGCCTTCGGCAACGGTCGTCTTGAAGGGCCGAGCGACCCGGAGGCACAGGAGATGTACCGGCTTGCCCGCCGCAGCCTGATCGCAGCACGCGACATCCCCGCCGGCACGCAGATCGCGCGCGAGCATCTCGTCGTCAAGCGTCCCGGCTACGGCATCGCGCCCAAGGAAATCGGCCGTGTGATCGGCCGCATCGCGCGCGTTGACATCGAGGCCGACGACGTTCTCACTTGGGAGCAGGTCTGAGACGATGCGAATCGCGGTCGTCGGGCAGGGCTCGATCGGCCGTCGCCACGCCGAGATCGCGCTCGCGCTCGGCCACGAGCTAACGGTCTATGACCCCGATCCGGCAGCAACGGCGCCGCCCGGCGCACTCGCGGCAGCGAGCGTTAGCGACTGCTTGGAAGGAGCCGACGCGGCGGTCGTGGCCAGTCCCTCGAGTGCTCACGTCGCTCACGCTCGAGCCGCGATCGAGCTAGGTGTGCCTGTGCTCGTGGAGAAGCCGCTGGCGCTCGACGCCGCCCACGCCGCCGAGCTCGACTTCCTCGCGCAGGAGCGCGGCACGATGCTCTCGGTCGCGATGAACCTGCGCGAGCACCCGGGTGTGCGGGCACTGTCCGCGCTGGTGGCCGAAGGCGCTGTGGGAAGCGTCCTGCGAGCCTCCGCGTGGTGCGGCTCTTGGCTGCCAGACTGGCGACCCACGAGCGACTACCGCAAGAGCTACAGCGCTCACAGCGAGCTTGGCGGCGGAGTGCTGCTCGACGTGGCGGTGCATGAGCTCGACTACCTGCTCTCGATCGTTGGGCGCGCACGTTCGGTGAGCGCGCTGGCGCGACACGTATCTGAACTCGAGATGGATGTCGAGGACGTTGCGCTAATCGCGATCGAGCTCGACTCGGGGGGCTTGGCCGAGGTCGGCGTCGACTACCTCGACCGCTGCTACACCCGCGGCTGCCGGATCGTGGGATCGACCGGGACGCTTCACTGGAGTTGGGAGGAGCAAATGCTCACCTGCCGCTACGCATCCGGCACAACTCGGCAGCACGTGGTGCCCAGCGATGTCGCCCCCACCTACCGGGCACAGCTCGAGCGGTTTCTGCGAGCGGCGCGTGAAGGCGCGCAGGCGCCTGTGCCGGCCACGTCGGCACAACAGGTGCTCGCCGTGATCGACGCGGCGCGTAGCTCGTCGCGAAATGGACGCCGAGTCGCGCTGGCGCCGCCCGTGCGGCTGCGTGCGGCTGGCATCGAGGACGCCGAGATCATGCTTGCATGGCGCAACGATCCCGAGACGCGCCGCTGGTCGCGCGAATTACGCGAGATCGAGCCCGAAGAGCACGCCCACTGGCTGCGGGGTGTGCTGGATGACCCCTCGACGCGATTGTGGATGGCCGAGTGCGACGGGCGCCCGATCGCCAGCGTGCGCATCACTCCCGAGAGAGGCGGACCAGCACAATCCGCTGGGAAATCCGCCGCCGCCGCCGCGCGCATAACCGCCCCGGCCGGGGGACTCGCGCAAACCGATGGACACCAGAGCGAGCATCCAGGCGCCGACCCCTGGAGCAACGACGTCGCCGAGGTGCACGTCGTGTTGGCTCCGCCGGCGCGCGGCCGCGGCCTGGGCACGGCGGTGCTGACGCAAGCCACGGCGCGTGCGCTGGCCGAGCTGAGCCTCGATGCGCTGCGTGCGCACGTCAGGCCTCACAACGAGGCCTCGTTGCGTGCCTTTGCCAAGGCCGGATTTCGCCTCGTCGGTCAGGATGCGGACGGGCTTGTGCGGCTCGAGCGCTTGCCGGCCCGCGAGGCTCTGACCGCCTGCTCCCAGCGGGTATGAGCTCCCTGGCCGCGCAAGCTCGGTCGTCGACGCTCTCGGCCGGGCCCAGCCGCTGGATCGCGCAGATCGTGATCGCATTGGTCGCCTCGATCGCCCTCCTGACCTGGCTGCTCACGGGGGTGCCGATCCTCGACGCCGCCCGTTACTTGAGCTTCGAATGTCTTTTCGTGCTGATTCCCGGCTGCACGTTGTATGCACTGCTTGGCGGACGCGACAAACAGTGGCTGCGCATACTCGCGATCGGCTGGCCGCTCGGCTATGCGATCGAGGTCGGTGCGTTCGCCCTGACCGCCGCGCTCGGCCGGCGCCAGCTGTTCCTGCTGCTGCCGCTGCTGGCATTGGCCAGCTTGGGAGCGCTGCTCTACAGCCGGCGTATCTCTTATCGGAGCCTCCTGTTCCCAGTCCATAGTGGCACCGAGAGCACGGAAGATCGCCGCCTTGCGCTTGTAGTGGTGGGGTCTGTAGCGAGCATCGCGCTGCTGATCCTCGCGCTCGAGTCCTTCATGCGCTATCCCCTACCGCAACACACAAGCAGTGTGGTCTACTTTCCCGACAACGTCTTTGACATATCCATCGCGGCCCAGGTGCGCAATCACTGGCCGGTCATGGAGCCATATGTCGCGGGCCAGGTTCTTCATTACTACACGGCGTTCTTCATGCACGCGGCCGCGATCAACCAGGTAACGGGCATCCCTTTTGCGACGATCGTGCTGCGACTGTTTCCAACTACGATCACCTTGCTGACATGCCTGCAACTGTGGCTGCTCGGTCGTGAGTTGGGTAACTCACGCTGGGCTGGCACCCTTACGGTGGCTCTTTTCTTCCCAGTCAACAATCTGAACCTCGACGCCACAAAGTTCGAAGCCTTTGGGACGACGCCGTTTAACCAGCTGAGCCCGAGCCCCACCTATGCGCTCGGAATTCCCTTTTTCCTGGCCCTCCTCGTACTCATGCAGCGACAACTCGCGGTTGACAGAGCCAGCGACTCACTACCACCCCCGAGGAGTATCGCATCAGTCGGGATACTCGGACCGTCACTTATCACGGGCATTCTGGTTCTCGGCGGCGCGGCCGCAAAGACGATCGCGATCGCAGACTTCATTGGCGGCCTAGGCCTGTTCTGGCTCTGGCGTGTCGTGTTCGCGAGAGACAATCGTATGCTGCCCTATCTTGTGATATCGACAATCTCCGCGGCGGTCATATATCACGTGATGCTCTCTGGCGGCGTCTCGGCGGTTCGCATCCGCCCACTTGACTTTGTGCATTTCACGCTGTTCATCTCACTGTTCCCGGCACATTCGGCGCTGGGCTTGGGGGTGCTGATCTGCGCCGCGACGATCACATGCGCATTTCTCTTCCTACCCGCGCTCGGGGCTCTTTGGACCGTGCGAAATCGAAGTCAAAATGCGCCCTTCGTCGCTCTTTTGGTGGCCGTGTTCATCGTCTCCGCCTCCGCCTACGTTCTACTTGAAGGCGCAGGCGACGGTCAACTCTTCTTCATGGACTACGGCTCGCTCGCGATCATGCCGGTCGCCTCCGTGGGCTTGATACGCCTATGGAACGACACGCCACACGTTCTGCGCGCGAGGGTCGTGCGGGCGTGTCTCATCATGCTGATTCTCGGATTGGCGCTCGCCGCGTCGACTCGGCTATTGATCGTTGCGGGAGGCTATTTTGGCTTGAGACGAATAGAAAACGTGACGTGGGTGTGGACGACCTGGTACGTAGTCGCGTACGGACTCACCGCGGGGACGATCGCGTTTTTCTGTCTGAAATTGGAGAGACAATATGCATCGTCTATTCGATCGCGTGCAACCCGCGTCCTCGCGTGTGCCATCCCGCTGGTTCTCACCCTGGGCCTGGTGAAGTCCCTTGGAGTACCCGTGGCCGAAGCTTGGAAAGCCATCTTAGGCAAGCAGGTCACAGTTGATTCAAGCGAACACCGTGGCCTGACGGCGGCCCTGTATAGCGGCCTGCTGTGGGTTCGCGACCATACCGGCCGCTGCGACATCCTGGCCGTGAACAACCATTCCATATCCGCCAAGGAAATAGATTCCAAGTACTTCTACTACTCGGCTTTCACCGAACGCTCGGTCTACCTCGAGAGTTGGGCCTACACGTCGGCCGGAGTCTATGGTGGCCAACCGTTTCCAGCGAGACTCGCGCTCAACAACCGCGCGGTACTGAAGGGAGAACCCGACGCTCTGCGAGAACTGGCACAGCGGGGGGTCGGCTATGTCTTGATAGACAAGCTCCACGGCACCGGCGCTGACGAGCCTGTGGGCGTGAGCAGACTCGTGTTTGACAACAGCGCCCTTGAGGTTTACCGTCTCACCGTCCCGATCGCCCCACAGCCTCGCAGTGCTGCTTGCGGCATCCCAGCCAACGTATGAATTTCACCGCGAGGAAGTCGCGACGAAACGTTTCGAGCGACGACGATTGCGGCGGCAGAAGGCCGCTGTCGAGCCAAAGCGCATACCCGAAACGCATACCAAGGCGGGCGCTACGAGTACGCCAACGGCCGGCCGCCACACAGGACATATCTGTGGAACACGCGAAATCGATCGACGCGATCGATCTCAAAGCGCCGTCCCAGCTCGGCTAGCAGCGTCTCGGCTGATCGTGGATAGGAGCCCCTGTCATATCTCCATAGCAGGCTCGCAATCCCCGGACCAGAGCTTGCCAGTGGATCGAGGAATACGAGCCGTCGCCGGGTCACACGCGCGAGCTCTGAGAACATGACCGACAGCTCCTCGTCGTTCATATGGTGTGCCACGGCCACGCATACCGTCCAGTCGACGGCTTTGTCGGGCAGTTCGATATCCAGCGCCGAACATTCCAGAAGTCGCGCGTCGGGTACCTTGGCGGACAGCCGGCGCAACTTCACCGGGTCGTTGTCGAGCGCCCAGTAGAAGGCGTCCGGGCGAAGCACGCGTGCAAGGCTGCCGGTGCCAGCGCCCACGTCGAGCACCGTCTCGCCGCCCGCCGAGGCAAGCTCCTGGCCGAGACGTCGATGGGCGATGCGACGCCCCGAGAGCGCCTGAGCTGCGTCATATACGAATGGGTTCTCAGCGAAGCTCACACAGACCCCGGCAAAGATCGCAGACCGGCGGTCAACCCTGCCCGGCGCGGTACAGGCGCTCATCCGCCGGGCGATAGTACTCCTCGAGACTTGTCACCACTCTGGTGTACCAGCCAAGAAGCTGCTGGACGCGTGGCGGCTGGGCCAGCACCATCTCGTCCCCAAGCGCCCGAACGTAGTCGATCTGCTGCTTGATGAAGGAGCGTGTGAACTGGTGGTTGATGGCCACGCGGTCGTGGCTGGAGCGGTTCAGACCGGCCGCGTGCCAGAGGGTCGAGTCGAAGACGATCATC
Organism: Solirubrobacteraceae bacterium; assembly: GCA_049287685.1. Taxonomy (GTDB): domain Bacteria; phylum Actinomycetota; class Thermoleophilia; order Solirubrobacterales; family Solirubrobacteraceae; genus Palsa-744. The sequence goes on from JBAQGH010000119.1 coordinate 14,550, forward strand.
GAGCCGGCCGGGCACACGACAGGACGGGCGACGGCTTGTAGGTACACATCCTCGGGCCGCTGAGCACGCTGCTGTGTACCTGGGACGACCTGTGTTCCCCCGTTCTCGGCGCTGAAGGGATCGATCGCGAGCATGACGTTGACCGATGCCACATAACCATCGAGATAGCGGGGGAAGTCGCGATGAAATATCTGCTGAAATGTCCTCTCGGCCGATGCGTTCTGGGGCGGCAGGATGAACCCGTTCTGAAGATGCAGGATCGCGGTCTCGGACAAGACCCGCTCGACCACCGCCAGCATCTCGGGGATTCCGAGCAACTCCAGGAAGAATGGGTCGTAGCGCGCCATCAGCCTGAGCACGCCAATCTCGGCGGCGCGTGTAAGCCGCTCCTGACCGACGTCGTCTCGAATCCTTCGCTGTACCCTGTACATAGCGGCACGGGTACGTTCGATCAGATCCACCTCCAGCATGTCAGTGACGACAGCGCAACCTTCGTATCGGACAGCCTCGCAGACCTTGGACAACCAGCTCTCGTCGTCCTTTGAGCTGACTAGGAGCATCGCTCACAGCCTCAGATGCCGCGAAGCTCGTGGCTCTTCTTGACGTGCGGTGGCGTCGCCGTGGCCGCCAGCACGGTTCCCTCCGGCTGGTCTGCCAGCACGACCGCTCCGGCGCCGACGACGCAGCGCGGCCCGACCGAGATGCCGTCGCGGAAGGTCGCGTTGACGCCGACAAAGCAGCTCTCGCCGATGTTGACATGCCCTGAGACGACCGCGTGCGAGGCGATGAAACAATGATCGGCTATGCGAGTGTGGTGACCGATATGGTTGCCGCTCCAGAGCACCACGTTGTCGCCGATCTCGACGAATGGTTGTATGACGTTCGCCTCGAACACGAATGTGTTCTCTCCGATCGGATGCTCAGTCGTGACCATTGCGTGGGAGCTCACGTAGGTGACCAGTCGATAGCCAAGCGCCTTGCATTGTTCGTAGATCTCGCGACGAGCGCGGTTGAGACCCTGATAGCCGATGGCGACGAGAATCTCAACTCGATCAGGGGGATAGTCGCTGAGCAGATCCTCGAATGCGACGAGCGGCAGGCCAGAGAACGTGTCTGACTCGACGTACTCGCCGTGGACGGTGTAGGCCAGGACGTCGCGTCCGCCGTCGGCGGTCAGGTAGACGTTTGCCACCTGCGCGTAGGAGCCCGCCCCGAAGATCACCACCGGCTTATCGCTCATGCGCACCCAGCATGTACCGGGGAGCGTCGTCGCCCACGCTGAAAAGCAGGTCAAGAACGCTCACGTGATGATCGAAGGGGGGATACATCTGCTCGTACTCAGGGTAATCCTCATAGCTCATCCACACCACTTCGACGTGCTCGGCGCGGAAACGCTCCTCGTCCAGGTAGGCCCGCGCGGCAGGCCCCGACACATAGCGCCCGGCGCCCGCCGCGTGGCAGATGCTGAGCAGACGCTCGGTCTTCTCAGCGCCGGCGGAGTAGTCGCACGAGGAGGTGATCGGTGTGGCGATCGAGAGAAGATCTCGCAGCGTCTCGAGGAATCTGCGGTTGATCTCCGACAGACGCCGCTCGCTCATATCGAGGTAGAGATGCTCGAACAGCGACCGGTAGCGCTCGAAGCAAGGCGCACGACGATACCACGCGAGCAGAGAGGACCAGTGTTTCACCGTCCAGCTCGGATCGCTCACAAACGTCTCGTCGATCCTCTGAAGGTAGCGGCCCTTGACCATGACCGGGATCGTCAGCCAGCGAATGCCGCTCGGTGACTTCAACCGGTTGCGATTGCGCCAGTCTCGTCTTGTGTACTGAACCTCGTCGAGGAGAATGAACTCGTCGACGGCGTTCATCAAATCGAAATATCCCTTCCAAGGGACATAGCTTGACTGGACAATGGCGACTGTCTTGGTGGCGCCAGGTCCAGACTGTGAGAGCGGGTTGGCCTGCATTTTTAGCGTTATACTACAAGCTAGATGGAATCAGACAGTCAGACGCACTATTGCAAAACTACGCCGACACTGAGCGTGGTGGTGCCGGTGTTCGGCTGTTACTCCTGTTTGCGCCATCTTCACCAGCGCCTGACCACATCGCTGGAGGGACTCCTCATCAGCTATGAGATAATCTTCGTAGACGATCGGGCCAACGACGGCTCATGGGGTGAGATCGAGCGATTGGTCGCCGAGGACGACTCCGTCCGGGGCGTCCTGTTGAGCCGTAACTTCGGCCAGCACGCGGCGATCACGGCCGGCCTGCAGCACACCCGGGGCGACTGGGCGGTCGTGATGGATTGCGACTTGCAGGATCCGCCAGAGGACGTTCCCCGCCTGTACGAGAAGGCACTCGAGGGACACGACATCGTCTTTGGACGGCGCCGGCACAAGCCGACGGGAGCGATGCGCCGCCTGATGGGCCGGCTCTATTTCCGCGGCATCCGTGTGCTCGGCGGAGCCAGGCTGGACGGACAGTACGGGAATTTCAGCATTGTCTCTCGCAAGGTGATCGAGGCGTTCCTGGCCCTCGACGACCATGATCGCCATTATGTGATGATTCTGACGTGGCTCGGGTTCGATGCGACGATGGTCGACTATGAGCCTGCCCGCCGCTACAGCGGGCGAAGCTCATACAGCCTGCCACGATTGATGAAGCACGCGTTTGACGGCGTCTTCTTCCAGACCACCGTCCTGCTGCGCTGGATCGTCTACGCGGGCTTCCTGATGGCGGCAGGCGGAGCGCTGCTCGCCGCATACCTCATCGGCGCGAAGGTCGCCGGAGAAGTCTACCCGGGGTGGACGAGCATCGTCGTCGCGGTTCTGCTCACGGGAGGATTCATAATATTCAGCACGGGGATCACGGGACTCTACATAGGCAAGGTCTTCGAACAGGTTCGCGGCCGCCCGGTCTTCGTGGTCGACAGGATCGCCGAGCGGATCGAGATCGACCGCGAAGCACATGAGCGCCTCACGGTCCTGGAGAGGCGTTCGTGAGCAGAGACTCGGCCTCAGCCCTATCGCCGAGCCAGCAGGACGGAGACTCGGCCTCAGCCCTATCGCCGAGCCAGCAGGCGTGGAGCAAGCGCGGAGTGCTGCTCGCTCCTCCCACAGGACAACCATGGGCGCACTCGCATGCGGCACTGCCGGTCCTCAGGTCGGCCGACGGGTCTCGGACGGATCTGTACTACTCGCCGCGCGACCGCCGGGGACGCGCGCACATCGCCTGCGCCCATCTGGAGGTCGGCTACGACGGCGCCCTGGCAGTGCTCGGACACGATCCCGAGCCGGTCCTCGCACCCGGGGCCCTGGGCACGTTCGACGACTCCGGAGTGACCATGTCATGCCTGGCTGAGAGCGAAGACGCAACGCTGCTGTATTACACAGGCTGGACGCTTGGCATCACGGTTCCATTCTACTTCTACGCCGGACTGGCTATCCGACCTCGCGGTCAGGTCGGCTTCACGCGCGTCTCAGCGGCGCCGATCCTGGAGCGCGATGCAACGGACCCCTACCTGACCGCGTCACCATGGGTGCTCTACGACAACGACACCTGGCGTATGTGGTACGTATCCTGCACCCGCTGGGAGCGTGTGCAGGATGACGTCCGCCACTATTATCACCTGCGCTATGCGGAGAGCGCCGACGGGATCAATTGGCGGCGCGCGGGCCGCGTAGCCGTGGATTTCGCCGACGAGCAGGAGTATGCGATAAGCAGACCGTGTGTGATCCGCGACAGAGACCGCTACCGCATGTGGTTCGCGGCGCGCGGGGATCGCTACAGGCTCGGCTATGCCGAGTCCGTGGACGGAATCCAATGGCAGCGCGAGGACAGCTGCGCCGATCTGAGTCCGTCGGACGACGGATGGGACGCTGAGATGATCGCCTATCCGGCGATTGCCGACATTGGTGGGAGGAGATATATGCTCTACAACGGCAATGGCTACGGTCGAACCGGCATCGGGTACGCGATCTCTGAAGCAGATGGCTAACGTGGCCTGGATCTACGTAGCGATCACGCTCGGGCTGACCGTCTACGGCCAGCTGATCGTCAAGTGGCGTGTGTTGCAGCATGGACATATCCCGGGCGGCGTCAACGGCAGGGCCACATATCTCGCGAACCTGCTGATCGACCCGTGGGTGCTCAGCGCTCTGCTGGCGGCGTTCATCGCCGCGCTGTCGTGGATGGCCGCTCTGTCTCGCCTGGAGATCAGTCGGGCCTATCCGTTCATGGGACTGTCCTTCGTGATAGTTCTGCTGATGAGCGGAGTCTTCTTCGGTGAGGCCGTCACCGCGGCCAAGATCGCCGGCGTGCTGCTGGTGGTCGCCGGGATCGCCGTAGGCGCCAGCCTCTGACCCGTATCGGGAACTTGCGCGCCTGTGGCGCACGATCGTCGCGCTGTACGTAGCGATACCGCTTCTCCCAGCCCACACATGGTGATCCGGCGTCTTTGACAAGCACCGGTTTGCTCGGTATCAATAACTCCAACCATCAGAATGGGCGGCTTTACACCGTCTTTCTGCGCAAGCACGATATTTCACGCTCAAGCGCACCACGGCTCGTCGTGTTGCTGGGCCTGAAATGAGGTCGATTGTGTCAACGGCGTCGATATCTGAGACCGCGAACGCTCTGGGGAACTCGTCCGCCGCTGCCGGCGGCGTCGCGACGCTGGCGACTGTGCCCGGTGAGCGAGTTGGAGATGACTCGCGAGCGCCGCTGACCAAGATCCCGTTCAATCGTCCGTTTGCGACTGGTGACGAGTTCAGTTGCATCAGTGCGGCGATCGACAATCTACACCTGTCTGGCAACGGACCTTTTAGCGAGCTTTGCGCCCAGTGGCTGGAGGAGTCGCTCGCATGTGAACGTGCGCTCCTGACATCCTCGTGCACCTCGGCTCTGGAGATGGCGATGTTGCTGGCTGATATCGGTCCCGGCGACGAGGTGATAATGCCATCGTTCACATTCGTTACAACGGCCAGCGCGGTCGCACTGCGCGGCGGCGTCCCGGTCTTTGTCGATATCCGCGAGGATACGCTCAATCTCGACGAGCGACGGGTTCAAGAGGCGATCACCTCGCGCACGCGGGCGATCATGCCGGTGCATTACGCCGGCGTTGCATGCGCCATGGATGGAATCTCGGCGATAGCCAGGCGTCACGAGCTGATCGTGATCGAGGATGCCGCCCAGGGAATATCAGCGTCCTATCGAGGCCGATCGCTCGGCACGATCGGCGACCTTGGGTGCATCAGCTTCCATGAGACCAAGAACCTGATCTGCGGGGAGGGCGGGGCACTGCTCGTCAACCGTCCGGACTGGGTGGAGCGCGCCGAGGTGATCCAGGAGAAGGGAACCGACCGCGCTCGTTTCCTGCGAGGGCAGATCGACAGATATACCTGGGTGGATCTGGGCTCCTCGTTCTTGATGAGCGAGATCAATGCGGCGTTCCTGTGGGCGCAGATCCAACACGCCGAGGAGATCCTCGTGCGCCGCATGACGATTTGGAGCGCATACCATGAGCGACTGGCGGCGCTCGAGGCCGCTGAGGCTCTCCGGCGCCCGGCCATTCCGGCTGACCGGTGTCACAACGCGCATATGTATTACATCCTGCTCGAGGATCGCACCACCCGCGATCGGCTGATCGAGGCGCTGGCCAAGCAGAACATCCATGCGCTCTTTCACTACATCCCGCTGCACTCCGCGCCGGCGGGAGAACGGTTCGGACGGGCGGCCGATGAGCTGACTGTGACCGATCGGATGAGCGAGCGGCTGTTGCGCTTGCCGCTCTGGGTCCAGATGAACGAATCAGACGTCGATCGCGTGTGCCGCGCGATCGAGCAGACGTTGTAGCCCCACGCTATCTCCCCTCCACTTCCTCCTCCTTTACATGAGTGCTGATCTCGAGCCCGCACTGCGGGCAGGTGATGAAGAGCGGCCTAGCGGTTTCGGGCGGCTCGAGCACGTCTGCGCCCTTTGAGCCGTCCGCGCCGCTCTCGCGAGTCGATCGCAGCTCGATGCGCAGGTCCGACACAGACAGCCGCTCCGCAACAGCGCGGTCGAGCCATTGGTCCTGCACGTCAGGCTCGAGGGTGGCCACCGACGCGTGATGGCTCCATGTCAAATTGTCACGACGTCGTGACGGTTCGAAGCGTGAGGATATCCAGACCATGTTCCTCAAACTATGCGCGTCGTAGCCGGTGATCTGGGCGGCCACCGCGTACCTTTCACCCCATCTCGCCGATCCGTAGCGGACCCAGTCGCCTATCCACCATTGGCTGCAGCGGCCGATCCCCCCGAGCCTACGGCCTATGGAGGCCCACTCGCGATAGTCGATCTCTGCGGCGGGAATCCATGCCACCGGGCTGGGCCTGGAAGCAGGCCGCCCACGCCCGTCCCGCGGATTCGCGAGCCGGGTAGCTGGTGTTACCGATGCGGACGGCATCGCAGAGGCCGCTCAGCCGCCGCCCGTGTGTGTGCCGTACTCCGACAGTTGGGTTCGATGAGTCATCTGGAACATTTTATTATGGATGAACGATCCCTTCTGTCAAGCGCTCTTAGGCATGTCATAGCACCAACCGCGAGGCGGGTGACAGCCTTTGCCCAGCCAACCCTGTCTCCCCCACTAAAATGCCAAGCTAACCCGTCGGTACGGTCGCCAAACGACATCGTTCGACAGTTGCGATGTTCAGCAAACTGTTTCCTACTCGGTCCTGCTCGGCAAACTGCTTCCTACTCGGTCCACTGTTTCCTACTCGGTCCCTTTGGTACAGCGGAACGCCAGTCGAGGCGACCTACTCCTCAGGCCGAGAGCGACGCCGGGCGTTCCCAGAGCCCGGCCCAGGACAACCGCCCCCGCCGAGGGGCCGAGTCCGAAAGCCGCCGATCCGCACGAGATCGCCGCCAAACTGGGGTCTCATGCAGCGACCTCCGCCGGACTGCGGCCCACCGCGCGGCGCAGTATCTCCACGAACGCGCGGCGATCCTCCCCGCGCACGCCGAGCAAGATGAAGCTCGCGAGTGAGACGCCGACCGACGCGGCGATCAGGGCGATCACCACGACGAAGGAGCGAGTGTGTACCGCGATCGTCGCGTACAGCACGAGCGAAACGCCGACCTGCATCGCGACGCCAGGAAGGTTGGGTCCCACCAGTCGCCGCAGCCACATCTGCAGGGAGCAATCGAACACCTGCAGGTAGTACCAGAGCAGAACGGGCCACGCAAGCCCATTCGCCACCAGCGTGCCGACGATCACGCCTGAGAAACCGAGCGGGTGCACCAGCGCTATGGAGAGTCCCAGGTTCGCCAGCGTGGCGATCGTGTTGACGATCAGGGGAAGACGGATTCGACCGAGGCCGTAGAGCATCGTCGATCCGACGTTGTTGACCATTTGCAGAATCTCATAGGCCGCGAACAGACGTACGGCACCGACCGCGGGCGCCGCGCTGGGCCCGATCCAGGACAGCAACAGCGGCTTGGCGAAGATCAGGACGGCGACCGCGAACGGCAACGAGACGGCTGTCGCATAGCACGATCCGCGCACGAACATGTCGCGCAGCAGCGCCGCTTCGCGGCGCAGCGAGGCCGCCGCCGGCACGAGCGCCGAGACCGACGCCGAGCTGATCGTCGTGGCGCCGAGGTTGACCCTGTTGGCAATTTCATAGAGCCCGACCGGGCGCGGTCCGAGCGCGATGCCCACGATCAGCTTGTCCATCTGGTTGTAGATCGTGCTCACCAGCCGCAGCGCGAACACGCCGCCGCCGAACCGCGCGAGCCGGGCCAGCTCGGTCCTGCTGGCCCCGAGCGGACTCGCGCGCAGGCCGCTGATCGCTCTATGGGCCAGCACCCAATAAGCGATCAGGGCGGCGAGCGAGCTGGCGGCAAGCGCACCTCCCAGCCCGGCGATTCCCCAGCCCCGCAACACGACGATCACGTAGAGGGCCGCCTGCAGCAGCGTCCGCCCCAATTCCACGCTCTGGTACACGATGAATTGCTGTGTACCCTCGAGCACGGCTACGAACGCACGGGCTGGGAGCTCGAAGGCCAGTTGCAAACCCACCAGCTCAAAGCAGGCCGTCGCCGCGGCGCGCAGGTGCTGCGGCACGCCAAACAGCAGAACCAGTGGATGCGCCAGCGCGACGGCGATCGGCGCGAGCACCAAGCCGATCGCGCAGAACACCGCCAGGCTGGTGCAGACGGCGCGGTTCAACGCCGCCAGGTCGCGATCGGAGCTCGACTCGGCTACGTAGCGGACCGTGGCGCCCTCGATGCCGATATCTGAGAGCGACGCATAGCCTCCCGCGAACGTGAGCGTCAGCGCGAGCGCCCACACGCCGTAGGCCTCCAACCCGAGGCGATGGATCAGAAACGGCGTGAGCACCAGCCCGACCAGGATCCCAGCCACACTGCCGAGGCCGTTGGCAAGAGTGTTGCGCACGAGCTTTGCGGCTGCGGCTGGCGCGCTCATCAAGTCAAGATACCCCGGTTCGCTTGTCGAGGACCGTGGCGAAATCTAGAATCCTGTCCAGACATGTCCACCAAGCTTTCACACCCGTCGCGAGGCTCTCCTAAACGCGCTTCCCGACATGCGCAAGGCCTGCGTGGCGAGCCCGCCCGCGCAAGGGATGCGCTGTGCCTGCCACTTGGATGCACCATGCGCGCGCTCAGCGACCCGGACAGCAGCGACGCGGTCACCCGGTGGCTGCGCCAGTCACCGGACCACACGCTCTACCACCTCGCCCCCTACCTAGATTTCACCCGCGCTCAAAACGGTGTCGCCGATGTGTTTCTCATCTCACGCGAGGGCAACGCCCTGTTTGCGCTGACTGTTCACTCTTGGAGCGGCGAGGGAATCGACAGCGGCTACAGCGGCGTCATCTTTCCGGCCACTCGCCGCGAGGCGCAGCTGCGTCGCTCTGTCGCGGCGCTGGCTGAACTGCTTGCGGCCAACCGGCGCTTCCCATTCCACATTCGCCAGTCGGCCCAGGCGCCGGCCTACGACGACCTCGGGCGCGTGACGCTGCTGCAACAGCTGATCGAGAGCGAGGGCATTGCGCTCGACCCGATCTACGGACGGCTGTGCGAGCTCGACCATCTCGGCGCGCCAGAGGAGATCCCCGTGACAGCGGGCCGTCACCCGGGCTCGCTGGCAATCGACCACGACTGGTTGACCGGCGAGTCCCTGAGCGCCTATGACCCCGACGCGCGCAACCAGATCCGCCAAGCGCTTCGGCGTGGGCTCACCGTCGAGTATGTCCAGCCCGCCGACCCGGCGACGCGAGCCGGCGCCTACGCGCGATTCCAACCGCTGCACGAAGAGTCGTGGGGGCGGACCGGCCTGCTGGCGAAGCCGCCGCACTACTGGCCGCGGATGAGCGAGGCGGTCGCCGCAAGCGGAGGCGAAGATCTGGTCGTGCTCGTCCTGGACGGCAGGGGCCAGCCGCTGGCGGGTGTGCTCTGCCACGCCTACCAATCGCGGGCGATCTACTGGAGCGGCTGCAGCTCGGCGAGCGGCTTGAGCTCCAGGGCGAACCCGCTGTGCCTGCACGGCGCGATCGCCGCGTGCCGTCGTCAGGGAGCGGACGTGTTCGAGCTGGGACGCGCTCGCGCCGACGAGAGCTCGAGCAAGGAACGCCGCGTCAATAGCTACAAGGCCCAGTTCGGCGGGAGCCTGGTGCGCGTCACCTGCTTCTCCTCCACCCCAAGTCTGCGAGCGCGAGCGCGAGCGGCGCGTACC
>JBAQGH010000120.1:0-14050 GCA_049287685.1 Solirubrobacteraceae bacterium
GCCGCCGCTGGAGCCGCCGGGAGCGCGCTGCAGGTCCCAGGGGTTGCGCGTCGCGCCAAAGGTGGGCGTCTCGGTGAACGGCCAGATGCACAGCTCGGGCACGTTGGTCTTGCCGAGCACGATCGCACCGGCCTCGCGCAGCCTGCGCACGACCTCGGCATCGGCGGGCGCCGCGACATCGCCGTGGGCGTTGCTGCCGAGCGCGGTCACCTCGCCGGCGACATCGATGTCGTCCTTGACGGCGATCGGGACGCCGAGCAGCGGGCGCTCCCCTCCAGCGCCCCGGCGTGCATCAGCCTGGTCGGCTTCGAGCAGCGCGCGTTCGGCGAACACGACCCTGAAGGCATTCAGTTGCCCGTCAAAGCGCTCGATCCGCTTGAGGTAGAGCTCGACCAGCTCGCGTGAGGAGATCTCGCCGGCGGCGATCAGCTCGGCCTGTCCGGCGATGCCGGCGAACGCTAGATCGGTCCCGTCCATTACGCGAATGCTAGACGGGTGTCACAGGGTTGCGCTTGGCGGGCCACTCACGCCGCTTGCTCTCGGTGTGAGCGAAGCGCCGGATCAGGTCGGCTCGTAGCTGCCCAGGCTCGACTACGGCATCGATCACGAGCTCGGACGCGAGGTGCAGGATGTCGATGTCCTCGGCGTACTCGCGCCTGAGCTCCTCGGTCTTGGCCGTCCGCTCGACGCCATCGGGGATCGCCTGCAGCTGGTTGTAATAGACGGCGTTGATTGCGGCCTGCGGCCCCATCACCGCGATCGAGGCGCTCGGCAGCGCGATACAGCAGTCGGGGTCGAAGGCGGGGCCGGCCATCGCATAGAGCCCGGCCCCGTAGGCCTTGCGCACGATCACCGAGATCTTCGGGACGGTGGCTTCCGAGACGGCGCTGATCATCTTGGCGCCGTGGCGAATGATGCCCCCGCGCTCGACCTGCGTCCCGATCATGAAGCCGGGCACGTCGGCGAGGAACAGCAGCGGGATGTTGAACGCGTTGCAGGTCCAGATGAAGCGCGCGGCCTTGTCGGCGGAGTCGGAGAACAAGACACCGCCCTTATGCTTGGGCTGGTTGGCGACGATCCCGATCGCCTGGCCATCTAGACGCGCGTAACCGACGACAAGCTCCTTGGCCCAGCGCGAGTGGACTTGCAGTAGCGAGCCCTCGTCGATGATCGCCTCGATCAGCGAGAGCATGTCGAACGGCTTGTTCTCGTCGGCAGGGATCAAGTCAGCGATCGGCGTCCCCTCAGAAGCAGGGACCACCGACTTGCGCTCGCCAGACCCCGCTGCAGCCTGCATCTGGCGCCCAGGCCTAACCGGAACAGCGACAGGGATACTCGGCGCGGGCTGCATGGGCGGATGGGCGGGTGGACGGGATTCCCAGTTATTTGGGAAGTAGGAGAGGTAGCGCCGCGCGAAAGCGATGCCCTCCTCGTCGGACTTGACCAGCTGGTGCGCGCAGCCAGAGACGCCGGTGTGCATGCGCGCGCCGCCCATCTCCTCGAGCGTCACATCCTCACCGATCACCATCTGCGCCATGCGCGGGGAGCCCAAGTACATCGAAGCGTTGCCGTCGCGCATGATCACGATGTCGCAGAAGGCGGGGATGTAAGCGCCTCCGGCGGCGCTCGGCCCGAACAGCACGCACACCTGCGGCACCACGCCGGACATGCGCACCTGGTTGAAGAAGATACGTCCCGCCCCTCGCCGCCCGGGGAACATCTGCACCTGCTCGGTAATGCGTGCGCCGGCCGAGTCCACGAGATAGACCATTGGTATGCGCATGCTGGCGACCCGCTCCTGGATGCGCAGGATCTTCTCGACCGTCTTCGGCCCCCACGAGCCGGCCTTGACCGTGGGGTCGTTGGCCATCAGCGCGACCGCCCGTCCTTCGATCGTGCCGATGCCCGTGACGACCCCGTCGGCGCCAAGGCCGTCCTCGTTCCAGTTGGCCAGCAGAGCCTCCTCGGAGAAGGAGCCATCGTCGAGCAACAGTGCCACACGCTCGCGCACGGGCAGCTTGCCCTGTTCGAGGGCCTTCTCGCGGTGGCGCTCAGGCCCCCCGGCAAACGCGCGGGCTTCGGCCTCGTGCAGATCTCCCATCGTCGCGGAGCCTATCGGTCGGTTTTGACCTGAGGATTCGCGGAGCCCACAGCGCTGAGAGAACCCGCGCGTCGCGGGAAGGTTTCGCACGACGCGGAGTCTGCGCGTGTGAGAGCCATCTACGAGAAGGAGGCATGTTTATGTCCAGTCCTACAACAGGCTCCTCGCTCCAACCTGCCGCTCGGGCCCGCAACCGTCCACGGGCGCACCGGTATGCCGCGAAGGTCCGCTTACCCCTGCTGTTCGCGACTCTGCTCGCGTGCTTCGCGATCTCCCCAGGCGCGGCTGTGGCGTTCGATCATCCATTTATCGGCCAGTTCTCGACGATCTCCTCGGTCGGCAGCACAGTGCCCGCCAACGAAGATGTGAACCCCTACGGAATCGTGAACGTGCCCAGAAGCGTCGGCTCGCTGGTGGGAGGGGACATACTCATCAGCAACTTCAACAACGCCGAAAACCTCCAGGGTACGGGTACGACGATCGTGCAGATGACCCAAACGGGCAGCTTGTCCCTGTTCGCTCAGATCAACCCGGCCAAGCTCCCCGGCGCCTGCCCCGGCGGGGTCGGACTGACCACAGCCTTGGCGATCCTGCCACACGGCTATGTCGTGGTCGGAAGCCTGCCCACCGCTGACGGAAACGCCGCCACCGCACAGGCGGGATGCCTGATCGTGCTCGACAAGAACGGCAACGTGGTCGAGACGATCTCCGGTCCGCCAATCAACGGGCCCTGGGACATGACTTCTGTCAATCAAGGCTCGGGCGCCACGCTGTTCGTCACCAACGTCCTGAACGGCACTGTCGCGTCAGGTGAAACGCCGACCGACGGCGGCACAGTCGTGCGCATACGCCTGGATATCGACGGCAAACATCGCCCACCGAGGGTCACCGCGATGGACGTGATCGCCAACGGCTTCCCTGAGCGCACCGATCCAGCCGCGCTGGTGGTCGGTCCCACTGGCGTCGCTCTGGGCAACGAAGGCACCCTGTACGTAGCCGACACACAGGGCAACCGCATCGCCGCCATCCCGTATGCCGCCAACCGGCAAACGCCGATTGAAGGCGGGGGCACGACGATTGCGCTAGGCGGATATCTCAACAACCCGCTGGGGCTCACCCTCGCGCCCAACGGCGACATCCTGACGGCCAACGGCAATGACGGGAACATCGTCGAGACGACACCGATCGGCGCTGAGTTCCAGCCGGTTGATACCGGTGCAGGTGAAGGCGGCCTGTTCGGGCTCGTTGTGGCACCCGAACGTCAGGGCGTCTACTTCGTCGACGACGCCAACAACACGCTGGGCCTGCTGCACTGACGGATACGGCGATCGGGTGGGGTCGACCAGCGGCCCCACCCGTCGCTCCGAGAGCGACGGAGCACAGAACCGCTCGATTCAGATCATGGCAACAGGCGCCGACGCCTGGAACGGCGATGGTCGCGTGCAAGCTGGCGCTCGTGGCGTGCTTGCAGCCGCGCCTCCACGACATCGATGTCCGAGCCCGGACCCAGCAGCATGAAACCGTCGCGCAGCGCCGGTAGCAGTGTGAAGAGGATCACCCATACCGGCCAGAAAGCACCGCTGGCGCCCGCTGCGATCCATACGCCAACGCAGATCAGCGACAGGGTGAGCGATCCGCCCGCCTCGTGCACCAAGCGCCGTCGAAGCTTCGACTTGCGCTCGACAAGTGCGAGTTGGGCGGCAAGCGAGCTGACTGGGAGATCGGCACGTAGAGCATCGAGATCCGCACGCGTACGTGCCGCATAAACGGCCTCCAGGCGCTGCTCGTACTCCTCCGCGGTGAGCCGCCCCGCAACCGTATGCTCGTGCAGCTCCTCGACAAGCCGCTCACGCTCCGCATCGGATACGCGTATTTGGCCAGGCTCTGGCATACCCAAAATGTAGATCAAGCAGACCGGTACGGAGCAAATCTCATTCTTCGAGGAACGATTTCGTTGTTCGAGGAAACGAAATCGTTCCTCGAAGAATGGCAACGCGGCTCCGACTTGCTCCCATGCCGCCCCGAGAGCCGGCGTCGGAGTAGCCTCTGAAAGGTATGTTCGCCGAGGATGACTTCGACCTCTCCGCGGCCGGGCTGCGTGCCGATGGTTCGGATCTGCGCATCTCGGTGGCCGTGCTAGCCAGCAAGCTGGAGAGCTCGCTGCCCGCGAGTACGCGGGTGGAGCGTCGCGGCGGCGGCCTGCTCGGGCGTGGCGAGAAGCAGGTGCGTCGCGTCGAGGTGAACCTCGGTGAGACTTCATATGAGCTGACCGTCGAGGGCGATCGCGTGCAGGGCAGCCGCGAGCGCAAGGTCGGCGGCATTGCGATCAAGCGCGAGCAGCTCGACGCGGGACAGTGGGTCAGCGAGCTGGCCGCCCAGCTGCGCGAAGAGGCCGAGCGCAGCGCCGAGGCGCGCGCGGCCCTCGAGAAGCTGGTCGGATGAGCCGCCTCACCGCTCAACGACCAAAGATCGTCCTATGAGCGAGCGTCTCGTAGAGGACGAGCAGGAGCAGGAGCAGTCGCTCAAGCGCGTCGAAGCCGGTGGCATCCCGCTGGCGGCCGAGCGGCGCTTGCGCGAGCTCGGCGAGCGCGGCGGCGCGTTCACCTCTGACCTGTCGGTCGGCGACTTCGCGCTTTGCCACCAACTGGGGCTGAAACCCGTCTCGCAGGTGATGGGCAGCTCGATCTACCAGATCGGCTACCAGTCGACCCCGTGGCCGTCGGCGATGGGCGGCGGCTTCATGTTCGAGATGCAAGCGCTCTCAGAAGCTTGGAACGAGGTGCGCGAGCTCGCGCTGGGGCGCCTCGCCCAGGAGGCGGGCCATCTGGGGGCGGACGCCGTGGTGGGCGTGGATTTGCGCACCGGCGAGCACGACTGGGCCGAAAACGCGATCGAGTACGTGGTGATCGGCACGGCCATCCGCCACGAGGACGCCGCCAAGCCCGGTGGCACGCAACCCAGCGGCGCACAGAGCGGTGGCGACGATCCGACGGCCGCTAGCGGACAGCGTCGGCGCGGCGCCCCTGTCCTGACGGAGCTGTCGGTCGCCGACTACGCGAAGCTGCTCAGCGCCGGTGTGGAACCGCTCGGGGTGGTTGCATGGAGCTCCGTGTTCTTCGTCGGCGCTTCCTATTCGACGCAGATGATGAGCGGCGTTGGCGGCATGGGCTTCACCCAGAACCAGGAGCTGCCCGAATTCACCCAGGGCGTGTACAGCGCTCGGGAGAGCGTTGTCTCCCGCCTGACCCACCAAGCGGCAAAGCTCGACGCCAGCGGCGTGATCGGCGTGCGCATCGCGCACGGCATCCAGCGGACCACGGTCGGCGCCGGCACCTATTCGCGCGGCGGGCTGATGGTGACCTTTCACGCGATCGGCACCGCTATCCGCGAGGACCGCGCGACGATCCCGTATGCGCCCGAGACCATTGTCGACTTGACGACCTAGAGGAGAGCCAAGCATGAGCCCGACACGAGGAGCGGCAGCATGAGCGACATCGAGGAGAGCGAGACTGCCTACGACCCGACGTCGCTAGAGGGCGTTCCCGAGGCGGGCAGGGCGCGCCTGCGGCAGAACCGCGCGGGCCTGTTCACATCCGACCTGAGCGTGAACGAGTTTCTGCTGATCAAGCAGGCCGGCTTCGATCCCGTCGGACTGGTCGTCGGCAGCTCGATCTACCACATCGGCATCCAGGTGGCCGGCTGGAAGAAGAGCCAGGAGATGACGGTCCTCTCCGAAGCCATGTATGGCGCCCGCCAGCTCGCGATGACGCGCATGGAGGAGGAGGCCGACCAGCTCGGGGCCGACGGCGTGGTGGGCGTGCGCCTGGACATAGGCCGCTACGAGTGGGGCCAGGACATGGCCGAGTTCATCGCGATCGGCACGGCGGTCAAGCACCGCGAGGGAGTCCTGCACCGCGCTCCCAACGGGCGCCCTTTCACCAGCGACCTCTCGGGTCAGGACTTCTGGACGCTGCTGCGCACCGGCCACCGTCCTGTGGGCATGGTGATGGGCAGTTGCGTCTACCACGTGGCACATCGCGGCATGCTCAAGTCGATGGCGCAAACGGGGCGCAACGTGGAGCTTTCGAACTTCACCCAGGCCCTGTACGACGCGCGCGAGCTGGCGATGGAGCGCATGCAGTCAGAGGCGCAGACGTTGAGCGCCGAGGGCATCGTCGGTGTCGACCTGCAGGAGAAGAGCCACGGCTGGGGCAGCCACACGATCGAGTTCTTCGCCGTCGGCACGGCGATCGTGCCTAGCGAGAATCACGACGGCAAGATCGAAGCGCCGACGCAGGTGCTCGACCTGAGCTGAGGAGCGCCGGCCCAGCGTCATCCAACACGAGCTCCCACGCGCGCGGGAGCCGAGCCTCATCCAAAATGACGTTCCCCGCGCAGGGGCCGATTTGGACTTCACAACCCGACCTGAGGAAACAAGCCGATGAGCATCGTTACCACAGAAGACCGCGGCGCGGCACGCCACATCGTCCTGAGCCGTCCCGAGAAGCGCAACGCGATGAGCCAGGAGCTGCTGCGTGCGCTCGCGGAGGCGCTGCGGGAGGCTGCTGCCGACGAATCGGTGCACTGTGTGGTGCTGCGCGGCGAGGGACCGGTGTTCTCAGCCGGCGTGGACCTCGGCGAGCTGATGGCATCCGCCAGCAAGCCTGGCAACCTGCGCCCGTTCAGGAACACGTTCCTGGAATGTCCGAACCTTGCCGAAGCGATGCCCAAGCCGGTCATCTGTCAGATCCACCGGACATGCGTGGGCGGGGCGCTCGAGGTGGCGCTCGGCTGCGATCTTCGTATCGCCTCAGATGACGCGCAACTGGGCCTACCCGAGGTGAAGTTCGGGATCATCCCCGACGTGGGCGGCTCCACGCGTCTGCCGGCCGTTGTCGGCCTCGGTCGAGCCAAGGAGCTGATCATGACCGGCCGCACGATCGACGCGGCCGAGGCCGAGCGCATCGGGCTGCTCAACCGAGTCGTCGCGCCCGAAGAGCTGGAGCAGGCAACACAGGCACTTGTGGACGAGCTACTGGCCAACTCGCACGTGGCGGTGGGACGCGCCAAGCGCGTGATCGACGCCTCGGCACGACCGGCGCTCGCGCAGACCTTGGAGATGGAGGTCTCGGTGCAGGAGTACTGCGTGGCGGCGATGCGAGAGCAGGCGACTAGCGCCAGTCAATAGGCCCGGCCACGAGTGTGTGCGAGCCGAGCGGGCGACCCAGTAGCTCCTGAACGCGGCGCGCGCAGGCCAGCAACGCTTCCAGATCGACGCCGGTCGAGACGCCCATCTCGTGCAGCATCGAGACTAGGTCCTCACTGGCGATGTTGCCGGTGGCGCCGGGTGGCACCGGACAGCCGCCGAGCTCGCCAAAGCTCGACTCGAAGCTCGTGACGCCCGCCTCCAGCGCGGCGAGCACGTTGGCAAGACCCTGGCCGCGCGTGTTGTGGAAATGGGCCGTGAGCTGCACACCCCCCTTGTCGGGACCGCCGGTGCGAGAGGCGCCGAACCACCCAAAAGCCCGCTCGAAGAAGGCCCCCACTTGCACCGGATTGGCCATGCCGGTCGTATCGCCAAAACCGATCTCCTGAGCGCCGGCGTCACATAGGCGCGCGGCGATCTCGAGCACCCGCTCAGGCGGCACATGGCCCTCGTAGGGGCAACCGAAGGAAGTGGAGATGACCGCCTCGCAGCGCAACCTCTCCGCGCGCGCGGCGGGGAGCACCTTTTCGAGCGACGCCAACGACTCCTCGACCGAGCGATTGACGTTGTGGCGATTGTGGCTCTCAGAAGCCGACAGGAAGACGTTGATCTCGTCGAACGCCGTCCGCGCGCGCGGGAGGCTGTCACGCACCTCCAGCGCCCGCTCCAGACCCCGCTCGTTGGGAATCAGCACGCCGATCGCCACCTCCTCGGGCACATCGATCCGCGCCAGCACCTCGGAAGCATCGGCCAGCTGCGGAATCACGTCAGTGCGCACGAAACTCGTGACCTCCAAGCGGCGCAGACCGGTGCGCGCGAGCATCTCGATCAGCTCGACCTTGCGCTCGGTGGGAATGATCTCCGGCTCGTTCTGAAAGCCGTCGCGCGGGCCGACCTCCCTGATGTCCACCCGTTGAGGGGTCACCACATGGAGAGGCCGCCGCTGACGTTCAGCGTCTGGCCCGTCACATACGAAGCATCCTCGGATGCGAGGAAGGCGATCGCCGCGGCGACCTCCTCCGGCTCGCCCGAACGGCGCAGCACGGTCTGGTTGACCATCCCCTGCTTGAGCCGCTCCCCCAGCTCGCCAAGCACCTTGGGCGCGGCGTTGAGCAGCGGCGTCTCGATCGGGCCGGGGGCCACCGCGTTGGAGCGCACGCGGTAGCGCGCAGACTCGCGTGCGATCGCCTTGGTGAAGCCGATTACCCCAGCCTTTGCGGCGGAGTAGACAGCCGAACCCTGCGAGCCGACGCGGCCTGCCTCGCTGGCGACATTGACGATCGAACCGGTGCGGCGCTCCTGCATGGAGGGAAGCACCGCATGCGTCACCGCGAGCACCCCGCGCAGGTTGACGCCCAGCACGAAGTCCCACAGGCCCTCGTCGCTGTTGACGAAGTAGGAGAACAGGTCGGTGCCGGCGTTGTTGACAAGCACGTCCACCGGGCCGAGCTGCTCGACGATCATGGACACCGCGGCGCCCACCGAGCCGGTATCGGTAACGTCGAGCTTGCAACCGATACCGTCGAGCTCGCCCGCGACATCACGGGCGCCGTCCTCGTTGACGTCGCCGATCGCCACACGTGCGCCTTCGGCGGCAAGCCGACGCGCTGTGGCCGCACCGATCCCAGAGGCCCCACCGGTGACGAGCGCCGTCCTGCCCTCGAATCTCATGCATGGAGCCTAGCCATGCGCGGCGCCGGGCGACTCGCGCCTCTCCACGTCCCAGCAGCTCCGTCTCCATGCGGTGCTCTCGCCGTCCTATACTCCGCCGCCGTGGCCGCCTCCACCACCGACCCTGTCGCGATCGTCGGAGCCTCGGGAGCGCTCGGCTTTGGCTTGGCGGTGCGCCTCGGACAGGCCGGCGTGCCGATCGTGATCGGCTCACGCGAAGAGGGCCGTGCGGTCGAGACGGCCGACCGCGCGCGTGCGGCTGTGCCGGACGGTGGCTTCACGGGCGCCGATAACGCACAGGCCGTCGAGACCGTGGGGACGATCATCCTGAGCGTCCCCTTCCGCAGCCAATCCGAGACGCTCAAAAACATCAAGGGGTCGCTGCGCGAGGGCCAGCTGTTGATCGACGCGACCGTCCCGCTCGCCGCGGCAGTGAGCGGCCGCGCGACGCGCATGCTTGGGGTGTGGCAGGGCTCAGCTGCGCAGGCCGCCCTGGAGATGGTGCCCACGGGCGTGAAAGTCGTCTCCGCGCTGCACACCGTCTCTGCCGCCTCGCTGACAGATCTCGACCACGACCTCGCCCAAGACGTGCTCATCTGCGGTGACTTGCGCGAGGACAAGCGCCGCGCTGCGCTCTTGCTCCAGCAGATCGATGGACTGCGCTGCGTGGACTGCGGGCGCTTGGAGATGGCGCGCATCGCCGAGTCGATGACGGCCCTGATGATCTCGATCAATGCCAAGCACAAATGTCACGCGGGCGTGCGCATCACCGGCCTGCCCGACGACTCCTGGGAGTGAGCGACCCGCGCGGACCGGTCGTGGTACTGGCCGGAGGCACCGGCGGGGCGAAGCTCGCGCGCGGCATGCTCGACGTGGTCGGAGCGGACGAGCTGGTCGTGATCGCTAACACGGGCGATGACATCGACATCTACGGCTCACACGTATCCCCCGACCCCGACCTCGTGTCCTTCTGGCTGGCCGACCTCATCAACGAGCGCGGCTGGGGCATCGAGGGCGACACGTTTGCCGTCATGGAGGCGCTGCGTGCACTCGGCACCGACGTGTGGTTCAACCTCGGCGACCGTGACCTCGCCTGGTGCTTGGAGCGCAAGCGCATGGAGGAGGACGGTCTGCGCCACACCGAGGCGCTTGCACGGCTAAACAAGGCAATCGGCGTGCGCACCCGCGTGCTGCCGATGTGCGACGAGCCGCTGCGCACGTGGGTTCACACGGACACCGGCTGGCGCGACTTCCAGCAGTTCATGATCCGCGATCGGGCCGAAGGGCCTGTACGCGAAGTGGCGTTTCGCGGGGAGGGTACGCGCCCGACCCCCGAGGTGCTCGCGGCGCTGCGCGACGCGCGTGTGGTGCTCGTCGGCCCCAGCAACCCCGTGATCTCGATCTGGCCGATCCTGCACGTGCTCAGCGACGCGCTCACCGGCACGGCGGCCCCTGTGGTGTGTATCAGCCCTGTCGTAGGCGGGGAGATCGTCAAGGGCCCCACCGCCGCCTTCCTGGCGGCCTACGACCAGCCCGTAAGCGCGGCCGGCGTGGCGAAATTCTACGACGAGATCGCTACCGGCCTGCTCGACGGGATTGTCGCCGACGAGGACCCACGCGGCCTGTCGCACGCGCTGCCGGCGCTGCGCGTGGACACGCTGATGGACGACCCCGCCGCGCGCGCCCGCGTGGCCGAGTGCGCGCTCCAATTCGCACTGTCGCTGGCGAGTTAGCGGCGCGCGGGTCGGACGGCTTTCGACTTGCTGTGGCGCTTACCGTGGTGCTTGAGATGCTTGGGATTCTTGGGCTTGCCGTGTTTGTGATGGCGCGGCTTGTCGACCCGCAGTGGATCGAACTGTTTAGGGGGCAAGCTGAGCCCGGGGCGTCCCGCTTGCGGCTGCACCATACCGTCTTGGGAGGTGGTGAAAGTTTGATCTGGACCTGTGACAACTTGGCCGCTACTCGTATTGGCCACCGTACCGTCTTGGGATGTGGTGAACGTTTGATCTGGACCCGTGACAACTTGGCCGTTGCTCGTATTGGCGGCGATCACGCGGTAGTGGTAGGTGGCTCCTGGTTGCAGGGTCACGCCGATCGAAGCGAGACCCACGCTGACCGTCTGCGTGCCGGAACCGGAGGGGATGCTGGCAGACGGTGGCTCGACCAAGCCGAAGGGCAGCGGTTCGCCCACGACGATTACCTGACACGCTCCGAAACCCGGCAATTCGAGCGCACACGCAGGGCGCGTGTAGTCGTAGGTCGAGTTCGTATCGATCTGAAACTCGTAGGCTGTGTAGAGGTTCTGCGTGTCGATCGTCGCGCTCAGCGTCGCATCGGTCGCGGTCACATCGGTCGCAGACTCGGCTTCGATCGTAGGCGCCGAGCCGCTGGGCGCCGTGAAGGTCTGCCACCTGTATTCGCTCGTGCCCGCCGCGCTGACTGCGATCAATGAGTACCCGTATTCGCCGCCCGGGTCGAGTTTGAACCCGGCGCTCGCAAGGTCGAGGCTCACGGTCTGCGCGACGAACGAGCCGAGCAGCTTGCCCTTGGGCAAATGAACGTCCTGGATCAGTTCGCATCTCGGTCCGCACGGCGAAGCCCACATCTTGAATTCGTATTCGGCTTCCAGTCCCTCCGTGTCGATCTGGGCGCCGAGCGTCGCGTCGCTGGAGGTCAGATTCGCTACCGATACGCCCTCGATCGAGGGCGGTGACGGTCCCGCGGATGTCGTGAACGTCTGATCCTGGCCGTAGACGATTGGCGGCGCCCACGCAAACGTGTCTACCGTTTGTACCGACCTCGCCACGATCACTCGGTAGTGGTAAGTCGTGCCCGGTCCGAGAGTCACATTTCCGGGCCCCCATCCACCAAAATTGGCCAAGTCGGTACTCACTGACTGATCTTGAAGGCCGGCGGACGTGCTCCCTAGCGGCAGCGCACCCGCCTCTTTACCGAGTTTTAGGCATAGGGACGAATTCGCCGGAAAACCTTCGGTGGGGCACATGAAGCTCGACGCATATTCGCTCGGATTGGCTACTACCTGAAACTGGTACGTGGCGCCCTGTTCCATACTTTCAGGATTGATCTTTGCTTCCAGAACAGCGCCCGTCGACGAAATAGCCGAGACAGCCTCAGAGTCGACTACCGGCGGTTCGGCCGCAGCTTGAGTCGCGGCCACAACAGCCAAAAGCATCAACACAAGACCCACACCTGCTGATATTGCTAGAGCGATACGAGCCACGTTCTGGCACCGATCCTGGCTACATCTCACGAGCATACCTCGGCTCCCAATGTTCAGGACACGCGAATTTCTTTCTAGAGCCTAGCCGATGTCAGCCCCAGTAGGTCAAGTCTGTCTCTCACTCGGCGCC
Source organism: Solirubrobacteraceae bacterium (assembly GCA_049287685.1). Lineage (GTDB taxonomy): Bacteria > Actinomycetota > Thermoleophilia > Solirubrobacterales > Solirubrobacteraceae > Palsa-744. The sequence continues at coordinate 12,350 of JBAQGH010000120.1, forward strand.
AACCTACGTCGAGAACGAGGTGACACGCACAGAAGGGTACGCTGCATGCAAATGCGCACCGCCGCGATCCTCCCCATCAAGCGCTTTTCGCTTGCCAAGCAGCGCTTGGGCGAGAGCGTCACCGAGCAGCTGCGCCTCGATCTGGCGCGCGCGATGGTGGGCGACGTGCTCGTTGCGCTGTCTCAGTGTGCGGGCATCGATCTGACGATCGTCGTCACCAACGAGCCGTCTGTTACGTCCGCGGCCGACTACACGGGGGCCATGGTCGTGGCGGATACGGCCGAGAGCGGCCAGAGCGCCGCCGTCTCGATCGGCATCGAGCGCGCAATGGCTGAGGGAGCCGAGCGAGCGCTGTGCATCCCCGGCGACTGCCCAGCCTTGGACCCTGGCGAGCTCGACGTCCTGCTGCACGGCACGCCCAACGCGGTCGTCGTCATCCCCGACCGTCACGGCACCGGCACGAACGGGTTGTTGCTGACCCCTCCCGACGTGATGACGCCCAGCTTCGGCCCCGGCAGCTGCGAGCGCCACGGCGAGCTGGCCGCGAGCGCGAACGCGAGCTGGCGCACCGAGCAGGTCTCCTCGCTGCAACTCGACATCGACACCGGCGCCGACCTGGCCGTCTTGCGCGAGCGTCTGGCCGGCAACCACGGGCAAGCGCCGCGCACGCGCTCGGTGCTCGGCATGGTGGAGAGACATTGGCGCAGCTCGCAGCCCGCAGCCTGAGTGGACTACCGGAGATCGAGCCCGGGGACGACCTCGGCGCATCGATCGCCGGCGCGCTGGACGCCGAGCGACCGGCCCGCCCACTGGGAGACGGCCAGATTGTGGCGATTGCGCACAAGGTCGTCTCCAAGGCCGAGGGCGCCGTGGTGGACTTGCGAAAAAGCGCGATGCCCCGCGCGCGCGCGCGGGGCATCGCCGCCGAACAGCAAAAGGACCCGCGCGCTGTGCAGGTCGTGCTCGACCAGTCCGCGGAGATCCTGCGTGAGGCAAATGGCGTTCTCATCTGCCGCACCCACCACGGCTTCGTGTGCGCCAACGCCGGCGTCGATGCTTCCAACTCAGCCGATACCGAGACGCTGATCGTGCTGCCGCGCGACCCCGACGCCTCGGCCCGCCGAATTCGCCGACGTCTGCACGAGCTGACCGGCGCAAAAGTCGGCGTGCTGATCAGCGACAGCTTCGGACGGGCCTGGCGCCACGGTCAGTGCGACGTGGCGATTGGCTGTGCCGGCATCGCGCCACTGGAGGACTGGCGCGGACGCAGCGACAGCGTGGGGCGCGAGCTTCACGCCACTTGGCTGGCGGTGGCCGACATGATCGCCGCCACGGCCGACCTCGCGCGCGCGAAGGACTCGCGCGAGCCGGTCGTGATCGTGGAGGGGCTGGAGCGCTTCGTCAGCGAGGAGGAGGGGCCGGGAGCGGCTGCGCTGCTGCGCCCCCTTGACGAGGACCTGTTCCGATAGCTCGCCGCGCGTGTGCCAGCGCGGCGAGCGGCACGGCCGTCGCGAACATTCGCGCCACCCCGATGTGGCGCGCTCCAAACGCCTCGAACACCCTGCCGGTGCGCTCGTCGTAGCTGGCCGCCGAGAAGATGAACTTCTCTCCCGCGTTGATCTTGCGTCCGCCCGCGTAGTCGAGGATCATGCGCGTGTGGCCCGCGAGCCCACGCGCGTGGCGGCGGCGATAGCGCTTGAG
>JBAQGH010000121.1:0-41285 GCA_049287685.1 Solirubrobacteraceae bacterium
ACGCAGGGCGGAGGACTCGTCAACACCGGTCCTCACGGCCCGCCGGAACGGAACTCTGCCCGGCAACGATCCGCGCTCAATCTCAACCGGGAGCTACTCGGACAGACGTGATCTGCGTCAGCGCCGATCGCTTTGGCGTAGGGGCTGGTTGGTGGGTTGTCTGTCCTTGGTCTCCAACTCGTCGGTCCTGCGGGCGAGCTCGTGTAGTGCCAGCCCAAGGGCTCGTGCTACACGGTCGGCGACATCCCAGGTTGGGTTGGCTACGCCGCGCTCGAGGCCGCGGATTGAGGTGGCATCGACGTCGGCGGCGTCGGCTAGGGCCTCCTGGGTTAGCCCGATCTCCTCTCGACGTAGACGGATGGCTCGGCCGAGGGCGACCTGAGGGTTTTGGCTGATCCGCACACCCTGAACCCTCCGTGGCGCGCGACACCGTGACCAGGGAACAAGTTCCCGCTAGAGTCCCGGGATTTGTACCAGGAACCCATCTACAACGGAGGGTCATATTTTGCGTAAGCGGCCTGTTCGGCTATCCAGTAGCGTACCCACTCCGTCATGTCTCGCGACGAGCAGCACCATCTTCGCTTATCCGTCACTGCTCTGGCGAAAGCCCGACTCTGCCCCCCCGAATAGGGGTGTTCGTGATCCCTTGAGCTTGAGGGCCTGTGGTGGTCGATGAGCAGGGATGGAGGCGATACCGCAAGGTCACCTGAAAGAATCCATGCCGAGATCGTCGGACGATTGCGAGGACGTCGTTTGGACCTCGAGCGAGCAATCCTTGGGCGTGTCCGCGAGATCGTTCGTGATCCCCCACAGTTGGAAGATCCGGAGTATGTCTTTGGGCTTCGCGCTGCGATCGCCTCGATCGTAGACTATGCCCTGGATGCTGGGCAGGGCGAGGAGTGGTCCGGGCCGATCCCGTCTGCCGCGATTGCGCAAGCAGAGCGGGCCGCGCGCATCGGCATAAGCCTGGACACGGTGCTGCGCCGATACATGGCGGGGTACGCGTTGGTTTGGGACTTTGTCATGGAGGAGGCCGCCCGTGGTGGCGTACTCGGCCACGAGGATTCGTTGCGGCGCGTTCAGATGAGGCACGCGTCGTTGCTTGACCGACTGATCGTCGCGGTCACCGACCAGTACAACCGTGAAGTCGAGAGGGCGAGACGCTCGCCGGACCGACGCCGAGCAGAGCTTGTGCTCAGGCTGCTTGCCGGCGAACACGTGGACTCGGCTGAGCTCGGCTATGAGCTCGACGCGTGGCACCTCGGCGTAATCGCAACTGGCAAAAACCCAAGGGGGGCGGTCCGGGACTTGGCTGCCGCACTCGATCGCGAACTCTTGCCGGTGTCGCGAGGCGAGGAAATTGTGTGGGGGTTTCTAGGCGGGTTACGGAGACTGGCCGGCTCAGACATTGAGCGCCTATTGCCGGCGAGGTGGCCCGCGGACGTGTCGCTGGCGACGGGCGAGCCAGGCAGAGGAGTCGAAGGATTGCGTCTAACACACGGCCAGGCTCTAGCCGCACTACGGGTCGCGCTGCGCAGGCCGCAGAGGCTCACCAGATACGTCGATGTGGCGCTGCTAGCTGCTGCTCTGGACGATGAGATCCTAGCGAGGTCGCTTCTGGAGATCTATGTGACGCCTCTGGGCGAACGCGGCTCGGAGCTGCGCGCAACGCTACACGCGTACTTTACAGCCAGCTGTAATACCTCGAGCGCGGCGAGGTCGCTAGGGATTGTTCGGCAAACGGTCGAAAATCGCTTGCATACTGTTGAGCAGGCGATCGGCCAGCCGCTGCACGCGTGCCTTTCGGACCTAGAAATCGCCCTGCGCCTAGACGAACTGAATCATCCATAGCAGGCTTTCGATTTTCGCCGGGCTGCAAAGTCCGACCCGGTATCGGAATCGCACCGCGCGGGGGTCGGAAACACGCTGGGCACATGCCCAAAATTTTGGTACCCGTTTGGGCAATTCGCTATAGCCAGCGGCATGGCGCGGCTGATACTGATTATGAATCACCACAGGCAGGGTCCGCAAAGGTGCCGGGATCGCACTCAGGTGGAGCTCGCAAGAAACGATCAGGAGGGTGGATTGATGCTCATGGAGTTCGCGTACGGGACGATCGGTCGAGAACGGCGCGGCGGGCATCGCGGTCAGGTGCGACACGCGGGGGATGAGCGGGTTGGCGCGGTCACCATCGCCCGCGTGGTTCGTCGAGTCTTGGCCCTTCTAGTCACGTCGGCTGTGCTTCTGACTTTGATTCACGTTGCCGCGGCGCAGGCCGAACCTATGCCTGTAGGTGTGCCTGGCGCTTGGGAACTGAGGCTTAACGAAGAATTCACATCTGCTGGACTAAATACCGCACTTTGGACCCCCGAATGGCCGGGTGGAGACATGAACGGGCAGTGTACATCGCCGAGCCTCGTGTCCCAACCGGGCAATGGGTACCTGTACCTGCAGGTAAGGGCGCAAGAAAGCACGTGCGGTGGCACTAAACATCCAGACACCGGCTCGACGGTCGAGTCGAATCCGGCCGACGGCAAACCCGGACACAGCGGTTTCCTATACTCCTACGGTTACGTTGAATGGCATGTCTACATAGTAGGGTGGGGTGGAGAAGCACAAGGGTGTCCGAGAGGTGGATGCATACCGGATTGGCCGGGGCTATGGAGCTTCGCCGCGAACGAGGAAAACGAGATCGACACAATGGAGGGCCTGCGCGGCAAAGCGTGTCACACCTGGCATCACCACGTTGCTCCGATAGAAGAAACACAAGGCTGCCAATCCGGCAGCTACGCAGGGTGGCACACGTACGGCGTGGATTGGGAGCCAGGCGTACTCACGTTCTACTACGACGGAGCAAAGGTCGGTGAAGTCAAAACAGGCTACATCAATTCGACCCCCCAGTACCTGATCATGACCGAGGTGCCCCCAGGTAGCTACGGCGGCGAACTCGTCGTCCCCGATGAAATCGCCGTGGACTATGTGCGGGTCTGGCAACACCCACATCCTACGCACAGCAATGCCTGGGCATTCGCAAGGCCGAACGAAGAATTGGATGCTTTCTTCGACGGCACGAATAACGTCATGCACGATTGGTTCGCCCATCCAGGGTGGACTCTCTCCGAATTTAGTCCCGCATCGGGCTATCCGACGGCGGCCGGGTATCCGTCGGCGTTCGTACGCGCAAACGGGGAACTCAATGCTTACTACCGAGGTACCAACAACGATATTTATCAGTTGTTCGCGAACACGGCATGGCACGTTGAAAACCTCGGCTGTTGTTCGGCTGGTGATCCCCTTGCCTTCGAACGATCCAACGGCGAACTGCAAGTATTCTTCCGCGGCACCAATAACGGCATCTACAACGACTGGTGGGCCCCCGGCGGGAAATGGAGTTCCCAGCGACTGGAGGGTACCAGCGAAATGCTCGGCAAGCCGTCAGGGTTCGAGCGTGCCGATGGTGAAATCCAGGTCTTCTTCCGCGGCACCGACAATGGCGTCTATAACCTTTGGTACAGCGGTGGGAAATGGAGCCTGCAGCGGTTGGGATGCTGCACTGCAGGCAACCCCGCGGCGTTGGAACGTAGCAACGGTGAAATTGATGTCCTCTTCAGGGGCACCAACAACAGCATCTATGACATCTGGTACAGCGGTGGCGTGTGGAATGGACCGGCAGAACTAGCTACAGAAGCGGCGGGCAACCCATCAGCGTTCGAGCGTGGCAATGGCGAAATCCAGATGTTCTATCGAGCCCGCCAAACCGGAGCCATCTGGAACGGATCGGCGCCCACGGGAGCCACGAAATGGTCATTCCAGGAACGAGGGTGCTGCGCTGCGGGAGACCCATCAGCCTTCGAGCAGCCGAGTGGCGCTTTGCGAGTTTTCTTCCGGGGCACTAACAACGCTATCTACGACATCCCTTATAGCGGCGGCGCATGGTATCCACCAGAATATCTGGGCGGCGAAGCGGCAGAAGATCAAGAATACTAGGCACCGCGTCATACCGGCACGAGATAGTGCGGTGTGGGTTCGGTCTGGCGGTCTGGCGGGCGGGTTCGCGCGCGGCCCGGCGGATCAAGTGGTTGGGATCTCAGGGAGGCGGCACGCGACATCGGCCGGCGGCTTTGGACGCTGGCGTCAGCTACTATTATGTCCCTCGGGATGAACACATCGTCGAAACATCGAGCTGAGGGAAACGTGGACGTGCTCGTCAGGGATCGCTTCTTTTCCGGTGCGACTTCTGGCGTTCTGGTCGAGGTTGGCGCTGCTCATCCCGACTATCTGTCTGTTAGCGCGTCATATCGGGAGCTGGGCTGGAATGTTGTCGCGGTGGAGCCCAATCCCGAGTTCTGTGAGCTACATCGCGCGCAGGGGCACGAGATTCTGCAGTACGCCTGTGGAGACCACGACGAGGATGAAGTCGACTTCTGTGTGGTGGATTCGGCGGGCACGCCCTACAGGGGCGGTAACGTCTCATATGAGTCCTTCTCGTCACTGGCGATCAAGGAGTCCTACGCGGAGCTAGTCGACTCCGAGCTGAACGTGCGAAAAATCACGGTCGACCTCAGGCGCCTGGACACTCTCCTTGAGGAGCATGCGTCGTCGGTCAGCCACATAGATGTCCTGGTGGTCGACGTTGAGGGATGGGAGTGTGAGGTGTTGGACGGTCTGGATTTTGAAAAGTTCACGCCGCGTGTACTAATAATCGAGAACGTGTTCGGTGACAATGTGTATCGCGACTACATGCGTGCCAGAGGTTATGAGCTCTGGCGATACATAGATCCCAATGACATCTACGTCGCCAGTTCGGAGCTCCGTGTAGGTGATAAGATCTCGCGTTCGATCTCGCGCTTGGCAACTCGAGGCAGGCAATTCCGAAGATTGCTTAAAGTCCGGCTCAGCGGCGAAGCGTCAAGTCGTACAACCCGACGTTAGCGACGCCGGGCTGTGCTGGACCGTAGAGGTTGTGACGGGGTCCCCGTGAAGTGATCCAGGCTGCATGCGTGTTCGTCATGTCTCGCTGATGGGATGAGAGGATGGATACGATCATGAAGCGACGTAGGCACACGCCGGAGCAGGCAGTCCGCAAGATCCGTGAGGGTGAACGGCTGCTGAACGAGGGGCAGGATCTCGCCGAGGTGCTGCGGCACTTGGAGGTCACCGAAGCGACATTCAATCGGTGGCGCGCGCAGTACGGAGGGATGAAGGCAGATGAGGCGAAGCGGCTGAAGACGCTCGAGGTGGAGAACCAGCGGCTGAAGAAGCTCGTCGCCGAGCAGGCGCTGGATATCGACATGCTCAAGGAGCTGGCGGAGGGAAACTTCTGACCCCGGAACGCAGACGCCGAGCCGTTGGTCGGCTGCAGGCGCGTTTCGGGGTTTCAGAGCGTCGTGCGTGTCGTGTGGCTGGTCAGCATCGCTCCACGCAGCGCAAGCCCGCAGCGGCGCCAAGGCCGGCAGACGAGCGGCTGGCTGGTCGGCTGCGGGAGATTGCTGGGGAGCATCCACGTTGGGGTTGGAAGACTGCACACCAGATCCTTTTGCGGGAGGGCTGGACGCTGAATCGCAAGCGAACACGCCGTATCTGGCGTCAGGAGGGACTCAGGCGGCCCGAGAAAGCAAGCAAGCGTCGTCGCCTACCCGGCGGGCAGAAACAACGCCTCAGGGCCACGAGAGCGAACGAGGTGTGGGCGATCGACTTCCAGTTCGATGAGACCTCCGACCGTCGCAGGATCAAGCTGTGCAACATCGTTGACGAGTACACACGCGAGGCACTCGCGATCCGCGTCGACAGGTCCTGCACCGCTGATGATGTCGTCGAAGTCATCAACGGGCTCGTCAGCGAGCGCGGCGCACCCGCGTATCTCAGGTCAGACAACGGCCCGGAGTTCATCGCATGGGCACTGCGGGACTACTGCCGAATGACGCTGATGGCCACAAGCTACATCGAGCCCGGCAGCCCGTGGGAGAATCCGTTTGTTGAGTCCTTCAACGGCCGCCTGCGTGACGAGCTGCTGAACATCGAGGAGTTCGGCTCGATCACCGAGGCAAAGGTCCTCATCGAGGACTGGCGCCACGAGTACAACACTTACCGGCCCCACTCAGCACTCGGGGGCCGCTGTCCAAGCGAATACGCCACAATCACAAACACAAACAACCAAGAAGACGCATAACCCCTGGACTCCTCACGGGGACCCCGTCATAAGGACGCCGCACGATGACGGCGGCTATCTCATCGCCACGGTCTACACCAAGCTCGCGCAACGCCGCGCACTCGCACGCGCTCAGCGCGCGATGGACGCCTATCAGGAGCGGCGAGCCGCCGCCGAGGCGCCCCGCCACCTGCACGCCGTCGGTGCCTAGTGCCGCCGACTCGGGATCACGCCGCCGCGTCAGGCGACCTCTTGCTGCTCGTCTCCCTCCAGCGAAGCGTCGGGGGGGTCGAACTCACTGATGCCCCAGCAGCCATTCAGGCACTTGTCGCACGAAACGGGCATGCCCACCTCGAAGTCAGGGCCGAGTGCCTCAATGAGATCAGCGTTATCGACAGAAATCCCGAGCAGGCGGGTCGTCACACCCGCCGGCCGCGAGACAAGGCTGATCTCGCGCACGTCCATCTTCGTGATGATTTTGGTGAGCGTCACACGGTAGAGCCGGTCAGCCCGGTGCTGGCAATCGGCTTCCGCCATGCACATCGGGCAATGCCCCGAGGCGCCCACGCCGCCCCGAACCCAGTATTCCTTGTCGGGCAGGTGCGGGCACTCGGAAACGTCCTTGCCGCAAATGGAGCAGATCGCCGTGGCGGTGTAGCCCACCGAGAACCCGAACCGCTTGTGGGCAATGTCGATCGCGCAGCGCCGCTCGTAGCGTTTCCCGTCGAAGGGAAGCGAGCATCCGAAGCGCTGGCGAGTCCACAGGCCGATCTCGTGCATCAGCGTGTGCTGATCCTCCTCCAGCTCGGAGTCCTCGGCCCACCAGAACGCATGAACAATCTCCACGATCGCGCTACGGGCCTCCTGCTCGGCAGCAGTTGGGTCTTGGTCGGCGAGTCGTTGCGCAGCTCTAAAGTGACGGACGGCCGATGCTCTGTGACGCTTGACGTTCTCGACCATGTGCCGGTGGCCCACGTCACCGGCGTCGCCGGCCTCCGAGCCCTCTGCCGGGGCGCCGGGCGAGTTGATCGGCACGCCGTCTTGTTTGGCCTTGACCTTGGCTGCTCGGCGCTTCTGACTCTTACTTTCCTTCGCCATTGTCCTCGTCCGCCGAACCGCCCTGTTGAAGCTCCCTCAGCGCCTCGGCGACCTCGGCGCCGGGGCCCTCTACCTCGAACCATTCCTCAAGACTCCCGGACGAGTCCTTGCGCCGGCCGAATCTCACGCGCACCCGTTCCGATTTCCGCTTCGAGATCACTGTCGCCACCCCGGCCCATCCGGCATTTGTGATGAACCCCGCGATGATGTCGAGCACGAGCGGGTCGAGGTGCTTCTCACCGATCCATGTGCGCGAGCTGGCGTCGTGCTGGTAGTCAGCAGTCACCCCGGCAGCGCGAACCTGCTTTGCCAGCGTCACCACGGAGTCGTCATAGAGGCCGCGCCCGTCGCTGACCTCCCTCGGCAGGATGAGAAGATCGACGGCAGGCAACTCGTCAGGCAGCGTCACGCTTGCCGGGGCATCAATGGGCTTCACGTTGACCATGACGGCTCAGCGTACCGCCGCGCTCGGCCACTTCGGCGGGAGCGCCTGCGGTCCGTTTGCGGTCCCTTTTCGCTCCCGCTGCGGTCCTTTTGCGGTCTGCGGACCAACGAGCAGCCGCGAACACGAGCGAACACCATCCCACGAGGCGCAGCGTTTACGGGGTTTTCGCCCGTGTTCGCTGCTGTTCGCGGTTCTTTAAGGTATCGGGGCGCCCGGATTCGAACCGAATCTGGGGGCTCTCATGGGGCGTAATCGCCCGTCTTTACTGGGCTTAGGTGATCTCAGGTTCGCTGAGATTTGCTCAAATTGGAACCTTGAATGGAACCTTGGCCACGGTTTGCCAGGCGACGAAGGCGGTCAAGCTGACGGTCGAGTGCTTCGCGGTCTGACGCGTGATCGCTCGCCGTCGGAGGCACTGCGCCAAGGAAGGGTCCATCGTCGGGCACCGACCACCGCTCGCGGTAGTCGGCGATGAGCTGCGCCCCGTGATCCCAGAGGCCACGCAACCGCCGGTCGGTCGGCCTCGAACCGAGCAGTTCCTCGATACGTGCATCCGGGATCACCTCCACGGGCAGCTCGGCCACTGGTCCACGCACGTCCTCGGAGGTCAACTCTCCGCCAGCCAGCAGCTCGGCGCGAATCTGCGGCAACGCATCGGAGTCCTTCTCTCGTCCTGCCTCCTCCTTCGACAAGAGCAGGTCCGACGCGCTGCCAACCAGGACAGTCAATCCTGGGGCAAGCTCAATCCGCGAGGCGTTATGCACCCACGCCTCATAATTGCCCACCCCATCTGTCCAGCGCATAACCTCAAGCTGGCCGTGATCGGTGCGGTATGCCGTACCGCGCTCACCCGCGAGGAAAGGATCGGCGTGCAGCGCATTGAGCGCCGCGTCCAGCCGTTGCCCGTTGGCGACATCTGCCGCGATCGTCACATCGACATCGCGCGTCGCGCCGGAGAACCCACGAACCTGCAATGCGACGCCGCCCACAAGCACGAAGCGAACATCATGGCGCACCAAGGCGTCAAGCAACGCAAGGTGGCGAGTATCAACGGCCGCGTTCACGCGAGCTGAAGAAGCTGCTCGTCTTGCTTGCGCGAGGAATAGCGCCCAGACGCCAGCACCGCACGCAACCCGGCACCGTAGATCGCGTCTTCACTCCACGGCGAGCACGCCATCATGTCCGCAAGATCCTCTACGAGCGGGATACGCACGAGCCCGACGTGATCCTCCGTCTGGTTCAGCATGAACGGGCGAGCGCGGTTACGAAGCAGAACGACATCCTCGACGCCCGCCGCCGCAGATCGCACGGTTAGCTGACCACGACCGGCGCTCCAGCGCTCGCGGCGCTCCTCACCGCCTGGCGCGAGTTCGAAGCCGTCCGGGTAGACATCAGCCTGAAAGAGCCGCTCGGCGACTATCTCCAATTCATTCGGTGCGACCATTAGATCGACGCGACCCTTCCCCGGACGCTGCGGCGCCCCTACGATAGCGGCAGCCACCGGACCAACGAGGACGCCCAACTCTCCGACTGCGGCCGCTGCTCGCAACCCGTCGCGACAAATAGGCCAGGAACTGCACAGCAAAGCTTGGAGTCGTTTTGTTGGAGCGAGGTCGAGCTGATCGCAAGCCATCTCCACGAGCTTGGGCTCGGCCGGGACGATCTGCACCTCCAATCGCATCCCGGCCGCTGCGGCTACCCGATCAAGAGACTCAAGGCTCGGATGCTGCGCTCCTGACTCCCATCGGGAGAGCGTCTCACGCGCGATCCCAGCCCGCCGCGCAAGCTCCTCTTGAGCTAGACCATGATGTCGGAGCGCTCGGACAAGCTCAGCTGATCGCATATCTGCATTGTGACACATACATCACAAGTCTGGGTCCATGGACTGAGCGCGCACACTACGAAGGCATCGTCTACCCTGATGTCCGCACATCCGCGCCAATCGAAAAGCGCCCAAAGGTAGAGTGCTTCTGATGCCACCTCTCGATATTCTTCGTAGTACATACCGGGTCAGTGATTTTGTGTCGTGGCAAAGAGCTGGCACCCTTCAGCTAAGCCCGAGCTTCCAGCGACGATCAGTATGGCGGCCAATCGAGAAGTCCTATCTGGTCGATACTGTTGTCCGCGGATTCCCGATGCCGGTGATCTTTCTCCGCGACATCGCATCGGGATTGGACCAGCTTGCACCAGCCCGACAGGTCGTTGACGGACAGCAGCGCATCCGCACCCTACTGGGCTTTGCCTCGCCTGAGCTTCTATCGGATTTTGACGAGCGGGACGACTTCACAGTTCGACGATCCCATAACCCTGAGATTGCCGGCAAGCGATTTGATGAGCTTCCAGAAGATGTCCGGCATAGAATCCTTAACTATGAGTTTAGTGTTGATATATTTCGCTCTGATACTGACGATCGTGAGATTCTTCAGATCTTTGCTCGAATGAATGCGACTGGGGTTAAGCTCACTCCACAAGAGCTTCGCAACGCGCAATACATCGGAGAATTCAAGGCATTGATGTACAGACTGGCCGCAGAGCAACTCCCGAGGTGGCGCGAATGGGGAATTTTCTCTGAGCAAGACATTGCACGGATGGAGGAGGTCGAACTTACGAGTGAGATAGCTCTACTTATGGTCCGTGGTGTACTTAGTGGCCGTGACCAAAGGTCACTCGACACCATCTATAGGACAAACGAAGAGTCGTTCCCGAAAGGAAAAGACGTCGAGCGGAGGTTCCGGTTCATCATGGATTCGGTCGACGAGAAGCTAGGTGACATAATATCGGAAACGGCATTTGCCCGAAAGACGCTTGCATATCCTTTGCTGGCAGCGATATACGACTTGCACTATGGAATTGGGAGCAAACTTGAAAAGGCTAGTCCAAAAAGCATACCTGCGGCCAAGATAAAATGGATTGGCCAGGCCGGACGGGACATCAAGGAGCGAGAGGCTCCAGAAGAGCTGCTAGAGCAGATCAGTCGTCGCACGACGCATCCTGCGACCCGAACAGCACTGGTCAAATTTCTCACTAATCCACCGTGATTTTGCAGGCATGGCGCGATCGCCGCAGGAAAACCTAACTACTAGACTCCGTACCACTGAGGATACGCGTGCAAAGGTTGAGTTACTTGTAGCCTCGGGCGCGATGAGTCGTCGAGAGGCAGAGCGAGTCTACGAGGGATTGTTTATGCGTGCGATAACGACCCTTGAGGCATTTCTGGAGGAGCTGTTCTTTCTCGCGGTACTCGGCAGGAGCGATCATTCCAAGTCGCGCGCCTTGCCGCGGGCTGAGTTCCAGTCGCGAGCAGTACTGTCCGAGTTTGTTCTAGAAGGACGAGACTATGTTGACTGGCTTCCATATCGTGCAACGGAGAATCGAGCGTTAGTTTACCTTCGCCAGGGACGACCGTTTACTGAATTGAGTGACGGTCAGAAGTCGCAGATCAAGGAGTGGCACGTTACGCGGAATGCAATTGCCCACCCTGGGCGTCATGCGCAAGAACAGTTTCGGCACAAGGTTATCGGCCAGATGGCTCTCCTCCCACATGAAAAGACGCCATCTGGGTTTCTCCGATCAAAGGTGCAACCTAATCTACGACGGTTCGAGTCGATTCTCAGTGGCATGTTGCAAATTGGCTCGGATCTTTCGTGAGCAGATGAGTAGACAACAAAGTCGCGTAAGCGTTACTCTCCAGGAACCGTGCTGTCGTCCGACTCTGCCGCTTGCGAGGTAGCCCGGCACACCGGACCCGCACTAGCACCTGCGGCTATCCATCCGGGTCGGATCACGACCAAACGCCCGCTCAATCATCTCGGCCTCGTGCCCGCCGGGGCTGTAATCCGCATAGATCAAGGTCGTGGTGTGGTCGGCGTGACCCATCCACTCCTGCAAGGTCCGCATCGGCACGCCGGCTGCCGCTGCGCGCGTACCGAACGTGTGCCGTAGGTCGTGGAAGCGGTGCGTCCCATCCAGCCCGGCGGCTCTCAACGCGACGCGCATCCGGCGGCTAATGTTGGACTTGGCCATAACCCCGCCTGTCACGGGATGGGCGAACACAAGGTCGTCGTCGGCCTTCCACTTCGACCGCATATAGAGAACTTCGAGCGCCTTGACGGCTTCGTCGGCCAGGGGCACCGCTCGCGCGGAGCGCCGCGACTTCGGTACGCCGAACGCGCCGCGCGTGTAGTTGCGCCTCACGCGGACACGCCGTGCGGACAGGTCCACGTCTCGCCAGCGCAACGCGATCAACTCGCCCTTGCGTAGTCCCGTCAATGCGGCCACGAGGAACAGAACGCGGTCGATCTCGATGAACGGGCTTTGCGGCAGGTGCGCGATTAGGGCGTCTACCTGCTCAAGCGAGAGGAAGCGAACCTCGGTCGTCGGAGGCACCGCTGGTAGCTCCACCCCCTCACACGGATTCGATGAGGCCCATCGCCGCTGAGGCGAGCGAGCGAAGTTGCAGAGCGCCGACAGGGACGCGATCACGTTGCGGATCGTCTTTGGCGCGAGGCCCTTGCCTTCAAGGACGGTCACGAGATCGGTCACGTCGGCCTGTTGGATGGCGTCTATGGACTTCTCGCGGAAGAACGGCACGATGTGAACTCGTGTCTCGCTTTCGATGTTGGCGCACGTCGAGGGCTTTCGCCCCCGACGTTCCGCGTGCGCCACGTAGCGCCGAGCGACCTCCTCCACCGTGAGTCGTTCGCTCGGCGCTCTCGATGTCTTGAGCTGCCCTATGAGCCGTCGAAGCTCGGCCTCGGCTTGAGCGGTGGTCAGCCCTTCGCGACTGCCACGAGCGCGCTTGACGCCCAGCCGACGGTTGACCCGCCGACCGTTCGCCCACCACGAGCCGTAGAACGTCTCGCGTCCCGCGCTGTCCTTGCGCACGTAAACACGCCCGCTGCCGTATGAGCGACGAGCCGGCATCAAACCCTTCCCGAGAGCGTGGTGCCCGCCACCGTGAGAAACAGCTCGATCTCATCAGCGCGCCGCCGCGCACTTCTGATTTGCTTGGCGCCTCCCTTGAGCGTGGGGTCCTCCTCCATCATGTTGCGCTCGGCCTGCAACTGGCCTTCGAGGGCCATTAGGACCGCGAGCCGATGTGTTGCGAGGTTGATCGTGGCCGGGCCGTCGCCCTCCGTTTCCTTCCAACCCATCAGGTCGAGCAAAGCCCGCGTCCGGTCGAAGCGTTCGACCGGCTCCGCGTACAGGTGGGGACATCGGCGGCCGCCCTCGTGGCTGGCCTGTCCGATGTCTTCCGCCGCCATGCCGAGCTGGCTATGCAAGGACTCGCGCAAGACCCTGACGATCCGGGCCGGGATGGTGATAGTGGTCATCTTCGGTTCCTCCTTGGTCGGAGGCGCCGTGAGATCCGCTCTGGGCGATGAAGCCACGATCCAAACGTTGGTAGCGTGGCCAGCGCACCGGGAGGCTTGAACTCTCGGAGCCACGGCGCCCGGCTGCTCTAACAGCGCGGGCGCCACTATTTTGTGTTGGCGACACACTAGCCGAACACGTCTAACTTGACAAGTCCCAATTTGGACCGCCCACACAATCGACCACCCGCTAACGTGACCGACGCCAACGAAGACCGGCTCATCCTTGGACGAGCGCTCCGCACATTGCGTGTTCAGTCCGGGCTTACGCAAAAGGAAATCGCGGCTCGGACAGGGACAAGCGAGGCGTACGTTTCCCACGCCGAGACAGGGCGACTTGATGTGCGTTGGCACACCCTTCGACGGTTGCTTGCCTCCCTGAATGCCGACCTGCGCCAACTCGCCGACGTGATCGACCAACAGCACACGAAAGACTGAGTGCGAACCTCTGCCGCGTCGCCAGATGGTCATGGGCTTGCCTGTCGTCGCCTTCGTGGCCCGACGGAGCGACCTTCGCACCAGCGCATCAACTCCTCGGCGTTGAAACGCACATAGCGCCCGAGACGGACGTGGGGAAGCCGTCCGGCGCGCGCCTCGGCCGCGATCCACGACGCCGGTACGTTCAGGATCGCGGCAGCCTGCCGTGCGTCCAAAAGCGGCGCGAGTGTCTCGCGGCCGATCAGCGCGGCGACCTCAAGCGCAAGCTCGTGCGCACCGACATGGGCCGGACGGGCCGCGCCCGTATCAGCATGTTTGCTCATTAGGACCGCCCTTCGTGTGAGTGGTGAGTTTTCGACCATCGGTGTCTATGACCGTGAGCAGCCCAAAACGGCCACCGACTTTCCCCTCGATGGTCCAACGCATCCGCCGTGCCAGACAAAACAACAGCCGAGACGCTCGCCAAACGTGCCTTCCGACAGCCACCACGCCGCCCCGATCCAGACCCCCGCACCGCCAACGCTCTGCCAGCCAGCACGCGCGCCCAGTACGACAACAACCCCGTACAGACAACATGCACAACAGTGCGAGCGCTGTGTGACGACTGTGTGAGCAAGTCGGTGGCCGTTTCGGCCTTCTCACGGTCATCACTTCATGTGATGACCGCAGCGAGCATCCCGGCGGCGCGTGGTGGCGACTACGCCCGATATTTGGAGGGGAAGACCGTCGCCCCTGAGCGCGGCGACTACTACCTGACACCCGAGGGCGAGATGACCCAGGCTCCCGGACGATGGCTGGCCGACTCAGAGACGCTTGAAAGGCTCGGCATCCGGCCGGACACGCCGATGAGCGGCGAGGACTTCGTTGCGCTTATGGAAGGCCGCCATCCAGAGACCGGGCGGTGGCTTCGGCGCGCTGGTGCCGACGGCAGCCGTGGCGGTGGGATCGACGGCGTTTTCAGTGCCCCGAAGTCAGTATCGACCACTTGGGCGCTCGCCGATCCGTGGCAGCGAGAGCAGATCGAGAAAGCCCACGCGAACGCGGTCGAGCAGGCGGTCGGCTACATGCGCGAGAACGTTGGCGTCGTCCGTCGCCGCTATGGCGGCGAGGTCATTGAGGAGCCCGCGAAGGACTTGATCGCGGTCGAGTACCAGCACACAACGGCACGCGGCGTTTCAGGAGCCGACGCGCCCGATCCACAGCTCCACAGTCATGTCGTTATCACGAGCGCGGTACGCGAGGACAGTCGGATCGTCGCCGTGGCCTCCCGGCCGGTATTTCGTGCGGCGGGCGAGGTCGGTGCTTTCTACCGCTCCGCGCTCGCTCAAGAACTCGGCAATCAGGGATACGCGATCGAACAGGCGACAGGGAAGAACGGCAAGTATTTCGAGATCGCTGGCGTACCCGAGGAGCTTCGCAACGCCTTCTCGGGGCGCTCCAGAGAGGTCGCGAGAGCCGCCGACCGCTTCCGTGCTCGCTACGGTCGTGCGCCAGAGCGTGGCGAGCTGCGAAACCTCGCGCTCGAGAACCGTCGTGCAAAGAAACTCACAAACCGGGCCGACCTTGAGAACGTTTGGAGGGACGCCGCAAGCCGGTACGGGTTTGGTCCTGACGAGGCGCTGCGGCTACTCGCAGGCGAGCGCAGCCGGCCTGCCGTCCGGCCCGTGGAGGATCGGATCGAGGAACGCCTCACCGAGCGTCACGCCGTATTCGAGTTGCGCGACCTGCACACCGTGGCGCTGGAGCAGACCGCCGGCGAGCTGTCGCCAAACGAAGCGCTCCAGGTAGCGCGAGACATGATCCGGGATCGGCGCGTATTGAGCCTTGAGGGCGGACGGATGACGACCCTCGCGGTACGCGCGCAAGAGCAAGCAATCGAACGACGAGCAGCCGTACTCGCACAATCCGCCGGACGCGATGTCGGCCATACCGCACGGACGAACGCCGCGCGCGAGGTCGCAGAGCGCATCGGGGCTCCATTCACGGACGAGCAAGACATGGCGTTGCTCGTCCTGACTGGTCCCGAGCGTGCAAGCGTGCTCGTCGGCCCGGCAGGAACAGGCAAGGGCGTCGTCATCGACGCCGCAGCACGAGCAGAGCAACTGGCAGGCCGCGAAACAATCGGGATCGCCGTGTCAGGCTCGACGGCCGAGCGACTGGGAAGCGACAGCCCAGCGCTCCAAGGGAACACACTGACGCTCGACGCGCTCACCGCCCGAGCAAACATCGGGACCGTCTATGTCGGTCCCGACACGACGATCATCCTCGACGAGGCCGGAATGGTCGACCACAAGCGCCTCCACGCCCTCACCGAGCTGGTCGAGCGCTCAGGAGCAAAGCTCATTGCGGTTGGCGACGGCAAGCAGCTCCCCTCGATAGGTCCCGGAGGCATGTTCGACCGGCTCACCGGCCCCGCGCCGACAGTGGAACTGGAGACGATCCACCGCACCACCGACCCACAGGAGCAACGAGCGTGGCAAGCGCTACGAGCAGACGAACCCGAGCGCGCTATGGCCCACTACAAGGCCCAAGGACGACTCCACGTCGCCGACACCCGCGACCAGGCCGCCGAGAGCGCCGTCCAAGCCTGGGCACAACTCACCAGGGAAGTCGGGATCGGCAAAGTCGCGTTGATCGCGGACTCCTCGAACAAGGAGATCGACAGGCTCAACGCCCGCGCGCAACACCTCCGCGTGCAACATGGCGAACTCGGCCCCGACGAACTTCCCCTGTCAAGTGTCCATTACGGGCTACGGCAAGGCGATCACGTCGCGTTCATCGCCCAACACCGCCCACGCGGGCAGCCGCGCGTCGAGAACGGCGCGCGCGGCCAAGTCACGAACATCGACCACGACGGGACGCTCACGCTCACGCTCGACGGATCAGACCGCCGGCTACAGCTCGCACGCCGGGACGCTGAGTCGCTGCGGCTCGCCTACGCCCAACACGTCTACCGTCAACAAGGTGCGACCGTGGATCGTGCCGTCGTGCTCACCGGCGGCTGGCAAACAAGCAAGGAGACCGCCTATGTTCAAGCCACCCGCGCCCGCCACGGCACCGACTGGTATCTCGCCCGCGACCAACTCGGTGAAGAAGGCCAAGACCCCGACCGGATCACGCGCCTCGTCGGACGGATGAGCCAGAGCCGAGCGCACACTCCATCTGTCATCCACCGACAGACTCCCGGACCGTCATGGAAACCCAGCCGCGATCCGCTAAGCCTCAGCCGCGTGATGCCGTATGTGGACCGACTCATGCGAACAGCAGCGCGAGACGCACCCGATCGCGACGTGGGACGCGGACGCTGACCGGCCGCGATAGCCACTGGCATAGTCGTGAGCAACAACCCTTCTGCAAGGCTTAAGGCATGAAGACCCAGCAACAAAACGTCGGTAGGTTCTTGGCGACCTTCACGACATCACGATGGATTGCGCTCGGCATCTTGACCGCAGCACTCGTCATGTCCGTTGTGATCGATTCGCTCACCCCGTTCTGGGTTGACAATCCTATGACGACTCATTTTGTCGCCGGAGTTGTGCTGCTCGGCTTGACGGTCGTGCTGGTTGATACGTGGATCGACTACCGAGCGGCACAGGCATGGGCGCCTGTCGCCGCCTTCGCCCTCGAAGATATAGGCGCAATCACTCGGGCCGTGTGGGTTCGAAATGCGTCATTTATCCATCCTGCCTTTCGCACCATGCAGATCGAACAATTCCGCTACCAGATTAAGTCTGCCGACGGAGCTAGCCAACAGCGCGCAGGTATGACCGCCATCGCGGAAGATCGGAAGCAAAGGGCCGACCTCCACAAGAGACTGTATGAGACTGCCGAGCGGACGCGCGATCTCATCATCAGATGGGCGCCGGTGATGGTCTCGCGAAGCCCCTTGGCCGAGTACCTCAGCCAGCTTTCAGACCTCCACCGTCAGATCGTTCGGACGCTCCTTTGGCTACGTCAGGAGCAGACAGGTGAGCCGCTTCCGGTTTCGGCAGCCCAGTTGTGCGATCAAATACTTGCGATCAACCGTCTTGCCGAGACGCTCGACAGCGCTTGTTTCGCCGAGGCAAAAAAGACGGCGCCTCTCTTGCCAAGCGATCAGCTTGTCTCAGAGATCGCGCTGTGACGCCGCTACCTGCCCAACTCCCGATCTGTGACGCCACTACACAAACGGAACCTCATTGGAACCTTGACCACCCCCAGAACCCCGAAAACCCCCGCAGAACGGGGGCTTTCGAATATCGGGGCGCCCGGATTCGAACCGGGGACCTCGCCGACCCGAACGGCGCGCGCTACCAGGCTGCGCCACGCCCCGACGCAGAACCCAGTATCCCACACGGCGCGCTGAAGGTCCGACAAGACCGTCTCGAACCCACCGGCCGAGCCAGAGCGGCTACGCTCGGCCCATGCCCTGTGAGCTACAAGATGCCATCGTCGAGCTGGACCAACTCCTCCAACCAAGCCGCTTCAAGGACTACTGCCCCAACGGCCTCCAGTTCCCTGGCAAAGGCGAGATCAGGAAGCTGGCCACCGGCGTCACCGCAAGCGCGGAGCTGTTCGAACGCGCCATCGCGGGCCAAACCGACCTGCTCGTAGTCCACCACGGGCTCTTTTGGGGCTCGACGCCGACTGCGATCGATCCCCGGATGAAGCGTCGCCTGAAGCTGCTCTTCGACTCGGACATGAGCCTCGCCGCTTACCACCTTCCGCTCGACGCCCATCCTCAGCTGGGCAATAACGCCCTGATCGCAAAAGCTCTCGGCGCCGACAAGCTCGAGCCCTTCGCCCTTCACGACGGCGAGCCGATTGGCTTCATCGCACACTTCGCCGGAGAAGGAATGAAGGCGAAAGACCTGTTCGCGCGAACGACGGAACTCACCAAACGAACCCCGCTCGTCTTCGACGCCGGGCCCGAGCAGATCAGCAGGCTTGCGATCGTTTCCGGCGCCGGCAACGACTACCTCCAGGACGCGGTGAGGGCCGGTGCCGATGCCTTCCTCACCGGCGAGCCTGCCGAGCGCGTGATGAGCGAAGCCCAGGAGGGCGCAATCCACTTCATCGCCGCCGGGCACTACGCCACCGAGACATTTGGTGTGAAGTGCCTTGGCGAACACCTGAGCGAGCGCTTCGAGCTGGAGCACACATTCATCGACGTGCCCAACCCGATTTAGGCGAACGCCCTTCCAAACAACGAACCACTCGCGGCGCCCGCAAGACCCACGATGACCCGGACGCCCGACGATGAACCGGACGGAGAGGTACTTTCCAAAACCGCGATGCCCGCGCGCGCACGCGGGCATCGCCCATTTCGCAAAAACACAACTGCAATCCCCAACTTGCGGCAATCCCACGTTGCATATGTCCGGGCGCAGGGGTATAGGTACGGGTAGAAACAACCTCGATAAGGAGGATCTACCTATGGCGAATCACCTGACGCCCAGCGAGCTCGCCCGCGAAGCCGGCTTGGAGCGCAAGGAAGTGCTCCTGAAGTGCCTCGAGAACGGTGTCCCGATCTTCAGGGGACGCATCGACAAGAGCCTGTTCATGGCGAGCATCCGCCAGGGTGGGTCGCAGCAGCGCGCAGCCCACGCCGGCGGCTGATCGTAAGCGGCTGGCTCGGCGGCCAGCTGTCCGTGGCCTCGAGCACCCAAAGTCCCTAACATCCCAATGGTTCATAGGGGTTATCGAGGAGGAGTCGCAACATGGAGGCTAGCGCCACAGAGCAGAGCACCGCGTCGCACACCATCGCCGACCTGATCTCGCGCGCGGCGCTTGAGCACGGCGAGCACGCTGCCGTGCGCTACAAGCACGACGGCGCCTGGCAGGACGTGAGCTATAAGCAGCTCGCGGACATCGTCGAGGAGATCGGCCTTGGACTGATCGATCTCGGGATCGAAAAGGGCGAGCGCGTCTGCATCCTCGCCAACACGCGTCCCGAGTGGTCCTACGCCGATATGGCGATCACCTCGGCCGGCGCCGTGGTCGTGCCGATCTACCAGACCAACTCGCCCGAGGAGTGTCTTTGGGTGATCTCTGACTCCGGGGCCAGCGCGATCTTCTGCGAGGACGACACGCAGCTCACCAAGATCGCCCAGATCCGCGATCAGGTGCCCAACCTGCGCACCGTGATCGTGATGGATCCACCCACTGGCGAACACGCGATCCCCGCCATCACGCTCGACGAGGTGCGCGAGCGCGGACGCACCCACAACGCGTCCGAGCTACAGGCACGGCGCGAAAGCGTTAAACCCGAGGATCCCTTCACGTTCATCTACACCTCCGGCACCACAGGTCCACCCAAGGGCTGCGTGCTCAGCCACGGCAACTACGCCTCGATGATGGAGATGCTACGCAGCGTTGGGCAGATCGAGGACGACGAGGTCATCTACCTCTACCTGCCGCTCGCCCACGCCTTTGCGCTGCTGATCCAGCTCGGCGCTTTCGACCTTGGCGCGACGATCGCCTACTTCGGCGGTGACACTAAGCAGATCGTGGCTGAGCTGATGGAGGTCAAACCGACCTACCTTCCCTCGGTGCCGCGCATCTTCGAGAAGATCTACACGCTCGCTAACGCCGCGCTGCAGGCCAAGCCCGAGGAGGAGCAGGAGCAAGCCCGCAAGGCGATCGCGCTGGGCGGCAAGGTGCGCGAGCTGCAGGCCCGAGGCGAAGAGGTTCCCGCTGAGCTGATGGCGCCTTTTGAAGAGGCAGACGAGAAGCTCTTCAAGAACGTTCGCGCCATCTTCGGCGGCAACGTGCGCCACGCCGTCACCGGAGCGGCTCCGATCTCCAAGGAGATCCTCGAATTCTTCTGGGCTGCCGGCGTGCCCGTGCTCGAGGGCTACGGCATGACCGAGACCGCTACAGCCGCAACCGTCTGCACGGTCGAGGACCACAGGTTCGGCACCGTCGGCAGACCGTTTCCCGGTGTGGAGATCAAGATCGCCGAGGATGGCGAGGTCCTGATCAAGGGGCCGAACATCTTCCAGGGCTACCACAACAACGCCGACGCCAGCTTCGGCTCGGTCGAGGACGGCTGGCTGCACACCGGCGATCTCGGCTCGCTCGACGAGGACGGCTACCTCTCGATCACCGGCCGCAAGAAGGACATCATCATCACCGCCGGCGGCAAGAACATCACGCCCGCGAACCTCGAGAACGATCTCAAGCAGTGTCGCTGGATCTCCCAAGCGGTGATGCACGGCGACCAGCGGCCCTATCCGGTCGTGCTGATCACACTCGATGAGGAAGAGATCGCAACCTACGCGCGCGAGCACAAACTGCCCGAGGACACAGCGCAACTGTGCGAGGAGTCCTCGGTGCGCGAGATGATCGGCGAGCAGGTGGACCGTGCCAATCTCCGCTATGCGCCCGTGGAGCAGGTCAAGCGCTTTGCGATCCTGCCGCACGATCTGACCCAGGAGACCGGCGAGCTCACGCCGACCCTGAAGGTGAAGCGCAACATCGTGGCCGAGAAGTACGCCGAAGTCCTCGACGCACTTTACGCTGGGTAGCTCCTCAGATCTTCATAAACGAGGAGTAGCCGCCCATGGCCAGCTCCGCCAGCGTCGCGCCGAGCAGCTCCGGGGTCCAATCCTCCGGGGCAGCCAAAATCATGCGCACACCGGCCTCGCCAATCGCTATGAGCGTCTGTGCGACGAACTGTGCAACCGTGTCGAGCCGCTCGGCTGGGACGCGTCCCCGCAGCCATTCACGGGCCGCATCAGCCGTAGCCGCAATTTGCCGATCGCGGCCATGGCGCACTCGAGCCTCGATGATCGCGTCGGCGTCGCCCTCGCCAAGCAGCGCGATCCTGTAGGCCCGGGGCGTGTCCTTCACCGCACGGAGCATCGACGTGAACCCCGCAGTCAACATCGCGCGCACATCTCCAGATCGCGTACCCGAGGCAAGAGCCGTGCTGAATTGGCCGAGCATGCGCTGCTCTTCGCGATCCAACAGCGCTCCCAACAGCTCTGCCTTGCTCTCGAAGCATGCATAGACCACCGGCTTGCTCACGCCTGCGGCGCTTGCCACAGCCTCCATCGAAGTCCCCCTGTAACCACGCTGGAGAAACATCTCCAGCGCAATGTCGAGAATCACCGGCCTCCGTCGCTCGGGGCCAAGGTGCGCCGCGCGCACGCGCTGAGGCTTGGAAGCCGGTAACGAACTTGCAGACATCTTCCTACTACGGTAGCTTCTCGATCAGCGATGCGGGGTGACCTGACTGGATTCTACGAAGACCCGTCCTGCTCCGACCGGGGCAAGGGGTCGATCTCAACTCCGTGCGCTAGGACCGTCGCTTAGCTGCGAACATAGACCATATGCGTACCGATCCCAGTGAGACCGGCGGCCTCTTCGTTGGCCGCAGACCCGGCACAGCGCCGACACGCTTCCGTGCGCTACCCGAGCGCGGGAGCAGCGCCAGGCAGCGCATCGACAATACCTTGGCCAAGGTCCTGTTCGCCGCAATGGTCGTCGGCAGCCTGTTGTGCTGGGGGCCGATACCGGTTGCCTGCCTTTGGCTCAGCGCGCAGGCCAATTACCTCACCGGCAGCGTGTCCTTCGGGGTGCTGATCGCACTGGTGGCTTTGTTCGCGCTTTTGTTCGGCATGCTGATGCTGCTCAGGCGCCTTGACAACGCTTGGATCCTGGTGCGTCGTGCCGCCGGGCATGACCAGCGCAGCGGTGCTCTCGGGCGGATATTCGGCGTCACAGCCGCCGTCTGCGCCGCGGCCTTCTCTTTCTGGTTCGTCGTAATCCATGGGCCGGGGTCGAGCACCACACCTGGCAACGCGCCGTGAGTGAGCGCCGGCTCTCACCGCGAGACGCCCGCATCGCAAGCCGGCTGAGAGACCGGTAGCCGGCGTGGGTCTGCTCGACTACTACAAGCAGTTCGAGGGGATGACCGAGGAGGAGGTCAACAGCCAGCTGCGCGAGGAGGCCGACGAGCGCAAACGCAAGGCGCTCACGCGCGTTGAGACGCTCGATCTCTCACAGACAACCTGGCCCGATCTGCCCCACCCCGAGGTTGTAAATGCGATCACATTCGTGGCACGACGAGGGATGCAGCGCTATCCGCACATGCGTGGCTCGCAGCTGCGCGCGCGGCTTGCAGAGCGCCACTCCGTCGACCAGGCTCGACTGATCGTAGGAAACGGCTCCGCCGAGCTACTGAGTGCCGCCACGCGTGCGTTGATCGAGCCGGGGCAGGAGCTGATCACCTCGTGGCCGTCGTATCCCCTCTTTCCGATCATGGCCCGTCGCGCCCACGGACGCGCGGTGCCGGTGAGCGGTGGCGTCGATGCCCTGGTAGAAGCGGTTGGCGAGAGTACGCGCGTGGTCGCGCTCGCCAGCCCCAACGACCCCACCGGCGAGCTGCTGCCGACCGGCGAGCTGCAGCGATTGCTCGCGGCGCTACCCGACCATGTGGCCGTATTGCTCGACGAGTCGCTTGTCGAGTTCTCCGATGCTCAGCCAATCGACTCCTCGCTCCAGCTGCTGGAGAACAACCCCCGCCTGCTCGTCTTCCGTAGCTTCTCCAAGGCCTGGGGTCTGGCGGGCCTGCGTTGCGGCTACGCACTCGGTGCGCCGGGCGCGGAGAAGTTGCTCGCCGAGCTCGAACCGGACCTCGGCGTCAGCGAGATATCCCAAGCAGGGGCGCTCGAGTCGCTGCGCAGCTTCTCCGAGCCACTGGTAAGGCGCGTGCGGCGCGTGTCCCAGGAGCGCACACGTCTCACGACAGCACTGCGTCAGCGCGAATTCGACGTGACCGACAGTCAGGCCAACTTCCTGTGGGTGGCGCACCCAACGCTCGACGGCGGCGAGCTCGCGACACGCCTGGCGCGCTCGGGCATCTTAGTGGCGGCCGGCGACGCGCTCGGCGAGCCGCATCATGTACGCATTGCAGTCCGCGACGAGGCCTGCTCGACGCGTCTGCTGAACGCGATCGACCGCGCGCTGGCCTGAGCGATCTGGACTGTTTGGGATTTGTTCGTTCCCGTAGCGTTCGAGCGGCGCTCTCAAAACACACGGCATTGATAATCCGGCGGGGCGTGCCTAGCCCGCAACCACGCCGGAACCGTCAGCCCGCGGAGCCTGACTGGCGCAACAGCGCGCCGGTCGTGCCTTCGAGGATTTTGCGCCAGGCGCCGACCTCCTCTTCTTCGGCCTCGAAATGCCGGACCACCTTGCGCACGCGGCGCTCGGAGATCTCGATGCCGTGGCGCGCCCAGATCTCCTGGTAGCGCTCGTATTCGTTAAGCAAATGGTAGGTCACCGACTGGAAACCGTGGCGCGCTATCTCGATGCGCGATGAGAAGCTCATGATCGAGGTCTCGAACATCAGCTCGTCGGTCGGCTCGGGCTCGATCAAGACGATGTCCACACCCGGATAGCGCTCCTCCCACATGCCGGCCAGCTCGTGCAGACGGCGGTGGCCGAGCAGCTTGAAAGCCTGATAGCCGATCTTGGAGAAGCCCATGTCGGAGATCCTGCGTGCTGGAGGGCCGGCCTCCCCGTCCTCGCGCTGGTTCACGAACGGGACGATCGGGTTGATCACGATCACCAAGGACGCGCCCGCTTCCACCGCGATGTCGAGGTTCGTGGTCGATACGATGCCTCCGTCGATCAGCTCGCGGTCGCCGATCTTGACCGGGGCGTAGACCATCGGCAGCGCGCCCGACGCACGTACTGCCTTGGAGATCGGTACGTCGTCGAAGCCGTCGGCGCCGAACACGATCCGCTCGCACGAGTCGAGATCCGTCGCCACCAAATACAGCTCATGTTGGAGCGCCCGGAAGTCGTCGTGGCGACCGTCCTCTTCAAGCACACGCCGCAAGTAGCGCTCGATACCCTCGCCCGTGTAGGCGCCGCTCGGCAAGGTCTCTGCGATGCCGAGCAGGATGTCGATCAGCGACACCTGGCCCAGTTGGGGGAGCAGCTGACGCGCCAGTAAAGCCATCCTCAGCGGCAGCCGCACGCCTGTGCGCGCCAGCTCAGGCAAGTTCAGGCGCAGGAGGTCGCCGAGGTCGATGTCCCTGAAGGCCTGCGGGCCCTGGTGGGTGACGACGCGCATCATCTCCTCCGGGGTGACCCCGTTGGCGCACAGCGACGCGACGAACGCGCCGGCCGAAGTGCCTACGTAGACGTCGAACTGGTTGATCGTACGATTAGCTGCGAGCAGGTCGAGCGCGCGCAACGCTCCGATCTCATACACGCCGCCGGTGAAGCCGCCACCTCCCAGCACCAGCGCCGTCTTGTCTCGTCGCGGGCCGCTGCGCTTTGAGGTTCGCGCGGGAGCGCTCCTCTTGGAGGGCGAGCGTGTTCTAGTGCCCGAAGCCCGCTTGGCGGCCGCTTTCAAGTTGACAACCTCGCCCATGAATACTGATTGTACGTAGTGTTACCTGATCCCATGAGACTCGCCGCTCTGCTCGCAGTCGCAACGTGCGCCCTCCTTGCCGCGAGCACAGCCCCCGCGGCCCTGGCCCAGAACTCGCTCGAAGCGCCGCTTGCCCGCGATATGAGACTTGCCGGGCCCGAGTCGGGCGCCTATGTGTACGACCTGACGAAGGGCACGACCCTGTTCAGCGAGCGCGCCGAAGTGCCCCACCCGCCCGCCTCGGTGGAGAAGCTCTACACCGCCACGACCGCCCTGGAGCTGATGGGCCCGGAAGGGACGCTCACAACGAGCGTGCTCGGCACCGGGCGTCTGGGCGCGGGCGGACGCTGGGAAGGCAACCTCTACCTGAAGGGCGGCGGCGACCCCACCTTCGGCAGCGCCTCCTACGTGGCGGCCCGCTATGACGGCCAGGGCGCGACCGTGACCAAGCTGGCGGCACTCGTTAAGGCTGCGGGCATCAGAGAAGTCACGGGTAGCGTCGACGGCGACGATTCCTGGTTTGACTCCCTGCGCGGAGATCCCTACAGCGGCTACGTGCTCGACCCCGAACTGGAAGGGGAGCTCAGCGGACTTTCCTTCAACCGCGGCGCGACAGGCTCCGAGGGCGGCGCGCACGCGCCCGCCGCCTATGCCGCATTGCAGCTGAGGGGGGCGCTCAGGGCCGAGGGGCTCAAAGTGCACGGGGGCACAGCCGCCACAACCCCGGCCGGAGCGAGCACGATCGCAAGCGAGGCCTCGCCGGACCTGGCGACCCTGCTCGGGCTGACCTTGCCACCGTCTGACAATTACTTCGCGGAGACCTTGATCAAGGACATCGGCGCGCGCTTCGGCGGCGCCGGCACGACCGCCGCGGGGGCCGCCGTGGTCCGCTCGACGATCGCCAAGGACTTCGGCTTGCACCCTTATCTGATCGACGGCTCAGGCCTGTCGCACTCCGACCACACCACCCCCAAGCAGGTGGTGGAGCTGCTCGCCGCGCTTGCCCATAGCCCCTTGGGTACGACCTTGCGCAACGACCTGGCCGTCGCGGGCCACACGGGCACGCTTTCAGAAAGGATGCGTGGAACGCCCGCCTCGCGGCGCTGCCAGGCCAAGACGGGGACTTTGAACGGCGTGTCCAACCTGGCCGGTTACTGCGAAAGCGAGGGTGGGGACATACTCGCGTTTGCGTTCTTCGACGACGGCATCGAAACGTATGAGGCGCACACGATCCAGGACAACATGGCGATCACGCTCGCGCGCTATTGACCGACCCGCCCCCGCCAACCGCGGCGTTGGCGACTGGCGTCGTTAGATCGCGGGAACGACCGTCAATCCCAAAATCGAGAGCCGCTTCTAGTCCTCCGCCAATAGGTCGAGCAAGCCGCGTTCGTCCAGCACCGCCACCTCCAGCCGTTCGGCCTTCCCCAGCTTCGACCCCGGCGACTCGCCGGCAACCAAGTAGTCGGCCTTCTTCGACACGCCGCTGGTCACGCGCCCGCCGGCCGCCTGGATGCGCTCAGTGGCCTGCTCGCGCGAGAGCGTCGGCAGCGTGCCCGTGAGCACGAACGTCTTGTTCACCAAAGGGCCGCTGGTCGGCGCGGGCCCCTCCTCGGCGAAGCGCAGGCCGAGCTGGCGCAGGTCTTCGACCAGCGCCAGCATACGCTCGTCGTGCAGCTGTGAGTGGATCATGAAGCTCATCTTCTCGCCGATCCCAGGGGTCTCGGCGATCGCGGCGGCGCTTGCAGCAAGCAAGGCGTCGATGTTGCGAAAGCGCAGCGCCAGATTGCGCCCGGTGACCTCGCCGACCTCCTCGATGCCGAGCGCAAACAGGACGCGCGCGAACGGACGCTGCTTGGAAGCCTCGATTGCGGCAAGCAGGTGGTTGACCGACAGCTCACCAAAACCCTCCAGCTCGAGCAGCTGCTCGCGGTGTTCATACAAACGGTAATAGTCGGCAGCCGTGTGAACCAAGTCTTGCTGCTGCAGCAGGGCCACCTGCTTCTCGCCGAGCCCATCGATGTCCATCGCCCCGCGCGAGACGAAGTGCTTGAGCAGCTGCCACGCTCGCTCTGGGCAGTCGCGGTTGGGGCAGCTTGTGAAGACCGACCCCTCTGGCTTGATGGTGGGTGTCTCGCAGAACGGGCAACGCCGCGGCGGGCGCGTCGGCGGCGGGCGATCCTTGTGCTCGACGACGTGCGGGGCGGGCGAGACGACCTGCGGGATCACGTCGCCGGCACGCAGCACGATCACGTCCTCGCCGGCGCGGATGTCCTTGCGGACGATGTCCTCCTCGTTGTGAAGCGTCGCCAGCTTGATTACGACGCCGCCGGCCGCCACCGGCTCGAGCACCGCGTAGGGACGCAGATCGCCGAACTTGCCAACATTCCACATCACCTTGTGTAGGCGCGTCACGGCCGTGGTTGGCGGAAACTTCCAGGCCACCGCCCAGCGCGGATCGCGACCGACCGAGCCGAGCCGGCGCTGCAGCTCGAGGTCTGAGACCTTGATCACGACCCCGTCGATCTCGAAGTCCAGATCGCCGCGACGCTCCTGCCAGCGCAGGCATTGCGCGATGACCTGCTCCTCGCTGTCGAGCAGCTTGATGTCGCGGTTGACGCGGAAACCGTGCTCGCGCAACCACTCCAGTGCCTCCCAGTGCGTCTCGAATTTGACTTCAGGCGCCACCCCAACTTGGTAGGCCCACATCGAAAGCGGACGTTCGGCCATCAGAGAAGGGTCGAGCTGACGCACGGCACCGGCCGCCGAGTTGCGGGGATTCATGAATGTGGACAGACCGGCTTCGGCGCGCCGCTCGTTGACGGCGGCGAAGTCCTTCAACGACATGTAGATCTCGCCACGGACCTCAAGCAAAGGCGGCCCATCGTCGATGCGCAGGGGCACCGAGCCGATCGTGCGCAGATTGTGCGTCACGTCCTCACCGACCTCGCCGTTGCCGCGCGTGGCTCCGCGCACGAGCACACCGTCGTGGTAGAGCAAGCTGATCGCCAACCCGTCCACCTTCGGCTCCACCACATACTCAAAGCTCGTGCGCTCGATCCCTTCGCGGGCGAGGTGCGTCCTCATGCGCGTCACCCAAGCTCTCAGCTCATCTTCGCTGCGAACGTTGTCCAGCGAGAGCATCGGCTCCGGGTGCTGCACCTTCTCGAGCTTGCCGACCGGCTCGCCGCCGACACGCTGGGTCGGCGAGTCGGCGGTTCGCAGCTCTGGGTAGTCGCTCTCCAGCCGGCGCAGCTCGTCGAGCAGCCCGTCATAGGCGTCGTCGCCTATCTCGGGATCGTCGAGTACGTAGTAGCGGTGAGCGTGATGCTCCAGTTGCGCGCGCAGCTCACGTACGCGGGAGAGCTGCTGCTTGGATGGCTGCGCCCCGGAGGCCGCCTGCGCGGCGGGCTCCACTCCAGTCGCCGACCTCGAGCCCTGCCCAGAGGGTGCCGGGGCAGACGCTTGCTCACGGGAGACTCTCCTCGACGGTCTGCTCACGTGCTCCCGCCATCGAGAACCGGCGCGAGCAGCGTTTGCAGATCGAACCCGCGCAACACCTCCAGCCCGCCACGGTGGGTCAGGTCGAAATGGATCGGCGTCACCGCGATGCGTCCTTCGGCCACCGCTGCCAGATCCGTTCCAGGCTCGTCCTGGAAGCCCGGATCGGAGCCATATATCCAGTAGCGCTGGCGCTTGGCGGAGCCGTCCGCGTGCGGCGCCACCTTCAGCTCGTCGCGGTAGATGCGCTTGCCGAGGCTTGTCACCTCGATTCCGTCGGGCTCGCCGGCCGGCACGTTCACGTTGAGCAGGGTTCCCCTCGGCACGGGCATCTCCTCGATGCGCTCGACCAGGCGAGCCACGAACGTAGCGGCGACCTCGAAGTCGAAGCCACCGTCGTAGCGAAAGTCGAGCGCCCGCGCACGCGACTGTTGGGAGACGGCGATCGCCGGCAAACCGAGCACGACCCCCTCCAGCGCTGCCGCCACGGTGCCCGAGTAGGTGATGTCATCGCCCAGGTTCGCGCCGTGGTTGATCCCGGATACGACCAGCTGCGCATCGAAGTCCTCGACCAGGCCGAGGCGCGCAAGGCGCACACAGTCGACAGGCGTGCCGTCCGTTGCATAGCCGACCGTCCCGTCTGAGAACGACACCTCCTCAACCCACAGCGGACGCCTCGTGGTGATCGAGCGGGCCATCGCCGAGCGGTTGCCATCCGGGGCGATCGTCACGAGACGAACGTCAGGCACCTCGAGCAGCGAGCAGCGCAACGCCTGCAGGCCGTCGGCCTCGATTCCGTCGTCGTTGGTGAGCAGCACGTTGAGCATCGTCGTCCTCCAGCATAGGGTTCGCTGCGGCCCTTACCGCATCGAAAACGCACTTCCCGCACAGGGGGTGTCTTTCGAACGCCTCGGGCGTGTTCGCCGCGATCCCCTGCCTTTCTCGAAAAACGCACTCCCACAAACAGGGGGTGTATGAGGAACGCCCCTCTAGAGCGTTTGCAGCCCGTCCGCGGCAGATCAGCTTTTGGGATATGCCACCGACACCAGCGCCAAGCCATAAGCCGGCGCGGTGGGACCGGCGTGCGAGCGCGGCCTGCCCTGCAGCAGCTCGGCAAAATCGTCAAGCGCGCTTCGCCCGGTCGCCACCTCGAGCATCGTGCCAACCAGAACCCGGTTCATGTGGCGCAGAAACGAGTCCGCCTCGATCCACAGCTCCAGCACATCGCCGCGCTCGCACCACTCCGCGCTCAGCACGTTGCGCTCGAAGCGCGTGTGTTCGGTCTCTGTGGGCGTGAAGGCGGTGAAGTCATGCTCTCCTGGGAGCAGCGCAGCGCACCGCTCCAACAGCGAGCGATCGAGTGCTCGCGGCCACCACAGCGCGCGCCCGCGCTCGAACACGTCGCGCGTGCGTCGCGCCAGAACGCGGTAGCAGTAGGTTCGGCTGGTAGCGTCGCGCCTGGCGTCGAAAGCCTCGCCCGCAGGCTCGCAGGAGAGCACGGCCATGTCCGGCGGCAACAGCGAATTCAAGCGCAGGGGATCGAGCGCCTCGTGGCGATAGCTGACCACCTGCCCCCAAGCGTGCACCCCCCGATCGGTGCGCCCGGCAACCGTGACCGTCAACGACTCTCCGTCCTCGCCCTGCTCGCCGAGGATCGTGCGCAAGGCTCGCTCCAGCTCGCCCTGCACGGTTCGCAACCGCGGCTGCAACGCCCAGCCGGCAAACTCGCTCCCGTCGTATTGCAACGTCAGCTTGGAGACCACTTGTGCCCTAAGGGTATTTGTGCCCCGCGAGGGTACTCATGCCTTGTGGGTATCGATCTATTGCGGCCGGCCCAACACGCTGAACGCACGGCTGACGTGCTCGGCGCAACTAGCTCGAACCGCCCGCTTCGGCGGAGCTACACCAGCTCTAGGTAAACCATCTCGGTCGCGTCGCTGCGACGCGGACCGAGCTTGAGGATGCGCGTATACCCACCGGGCCTGTCGGCGTAGCGGGGAGCGACCTCCTCGAACAGCTTGTACACGGCGAACTTGTCTTGTGAGAGCGCCGACAACGCCTGACGACGAGCGTGCAGGTCGCCGCGCTTGGCGAGCGTGATCAGCTTCTCGATCTCAGGCTTTACCGCCTTGGCCTTCGCTTCGCTCGTCTTGATCCGCTCGTGCTCCAAGACCTCCTTGGTGAGGTTCATGAGCAGCGACTTGCGGTGCGCCGAGTCGCGACTGAGCTTGTTGCGTGTCTTCTGATGTCTCATGGCTTTCGTGCGTTCGCTTGATGCTCGCGCAAGCGGTCAGTCTAGAGAGCTGACCGCCCGAGCGGGCTCTGCTCAGTCCTGGCGCAGCTGCAGGCCTCGCGCTTCGAGGGTTTCGATGACCTCGTCGATCGA
This sequence comes from Solirubrobacteraceae bacterium, assembly GCA_049287685.1. Taxonomy (GTDB): domain Bacteria; phylum Actinomycetota; class Thermoleophilia; order Solirubrobacterales; family Solirubrobacteraceae; genus Palsa-744. The sequence goes on from JBAQGH010000121.1 coordinate 30,760, forward strand.
CTTCTTGCCGAAGTTGGGGATTGCGTTGAGCTCGGCCTCGGACTTGGAGATGAGATCACCGACCGTCTGGATGCCGGCGCGCTTGAGGCAGTTGTACGAGCGGACTCCGAGCTCCAGCTCCTCGATCAGGATGCTCCACTCCTCGCCTTGCAGTGCGGCCGGAGCGCCACCGCCACCGACCGCCAGGCCATGGCCGTCGAGCTGACCACCAGGGACAGCGCGCAACTCCTGGATGCGGTCCGCGTCCGTGAAGATCGCGAGCTGGCTGATCAGAAGCTCGGCTGCCTCGCGCAGTGCGGCTTGCGGCTCGATCGAGCCGTCAGTCTCGATGTCGAGCGTGAGCTTGTCGAAGTCGGTCTTCTGTCCGACGCGAGCCTGCTCGACGGCGTAGGCGACGCGACGCACGGGCGAGAAGATCGAGTCGATCGGGATCACGCCGATCGGCTGGTCGGCCGACTTGTTCTCCTCGGCGGGACGGTATCCACGACCGCGACCGATCGTCATGTACAGCTCGAGCTTGGTCTTCTTCTCGAGCGTCGCCACGTGCACGTTCGGGTTGAGGATCTCGACACCGGCGGGCAGGTCGATGTCCTTGGCCGTGATCTCCCCTGGCCCAGTCACGACGAGCGGCGCCTCGACCTCGCTCGCATCGGAGTGCATGCGACACACGATGCCCTTGAGGTTGAGCACGATGTCGGTCACGTCCTCCTTGACGCCCTCTACTGTCGAGAACTCGTGCGCCACGCCCTCGATGCGCACGCTCGTGACGGCAGCGCCGGCGAGCGAGGAGAGCAAGACACGCCTGAGCGAGTTACCGAACGTGTAGCCGAAGCCGCGGTCAAGCGGCTCGATTGTGAACGTGCCACGGTTCTGCTCCACGGACTCGCTAGTGATCCGGGGGATTTGGAAGTCGAGCATCGGGGTCCTAACGTCGTGTTGGTGTGAAACCGGCGCCTGGAGCAGCGCCGGCTCTTGCGCCGCCGCCGTCCCCTGAGGGGACGTCGGCGCGGGGAAAGCGTCTACTTCGAGTACAGCTCGACGATGAGCTGCTCCTGCACCGGCGCGGCCACCTCTCGGCGCTCCGGCTTGCGCAGCACCTTGGCCGTGAGCGACTCGTGGTCGGCCTGGAGCCACGCGGGGATCTGGCCGGTCAGCTCGGTGGCGTCCCTTACCACCTGCATAGCCGGGGTATCCACTTTGATGGCGATCACATCGCCAGGACGCACCTGATAGCTGGGGATGTCTACCCGGCGACCGTTGACCGTCCAATGGCCATGACGGATCAGCTGACGCGCCTGCCTGCGAGATGCCGCGAATCCGAGGCGCACCATCACGTTGTCAAGGCGGCACTCGAGCAGCGCGAGCAGGTTCTCGCCGGTGATGCCGGGCTGGCGCGAAGCCTTCTCGTAGTAGCCGTGGAACTGCTTCTCGAGCACCCCGTAGTAGCGACGTGCCTTCTGCTTCTCGCGCAGCTGCAGGCGGTACTCGCTCTGCTTCTGGCGACCGCGACCATGCTCTCCGGGCGGGTAGGAGCGCCGCTCGACGCCGCACTTGTCGGTCAGGCAGCGCTCACCCTTGAGGAACAGCTTCTGCCCCTCGCGACGGCACTGCTTGCACTGTGGGCCTGTGTCTCTTGCCATTTTTTTACCTATCTCCTCTGAGATGGCCGTGAGTCGAGCCAGACACGACCCGGTCGGCGCGGCAGGACGCAGCCGGCGTGGCGTACTTGGTACGCGAGCCGGCGAGGACGCAGTATGGCGAAGTGCTCACGGTCATTGAAGTGCTCACGGTCATCTCAGACGCGCCGGCGCTTGCGCGGACGGCATCCGTTGTGAGCCTGCGGGGTTACGTCCTTGACTCCGGTCACCTCGAGGCCGGCGGCCTGCAGTGAGCGGATCGCGGTCTCGCGTCCCGAGCCGGGGCCCTTGACGTAGACCTCGACCTTCTGCAGCCCCTGCTCCATGCCCTTGCGAGCCGCCGCGTCAGCAGTGACCTGCGCAGCGAATGGAGTGGACTTGCGCGAGCCCTTGAAGCCTGCGCCGCCGGCCGACTCCCATGCAAGCACGTTGCCCTGGGTATCGGTGAGCGAGACGATCGTGTTGTTGAAAGACGTCTTGATGTGGGCTTGCCCGACCGGAACGTTCTTCTTCTGCCTGCGCCGACCACGGGCAGGACGCTTGGGGGCGGCCATCAGCGGACCTTCTTCTTGCCGGCTACCTGCAGGCGCTTGGGACCCTTGCGGGTTCGAGCGTTGGTCTTCGTCTTCTGTCCTCGCACCGGCAACCCGCGGCGATGGCGCAGGCCGCGGTAGCAGGCGATCTCCTGCAGGCGCTTGATGTCCTGTGAACGCTCGCGGCGCAGATCGCCCTCGACCGTAAGCGAGCGGTCGATCGCGTCGCGCAGACGCGAGACCTCGTCCTCGGTGAGATCGCGGATGTAGGTGTCGGGACTGACCTTGACCTCCTCCAAAATCTTGTTGGATGTCGAGCGGCCGATGCCGTAGATGTATGTCAGCCCGATCTCCGAGCGCTTGTTCAAGGGCAGGTTGACCCCAGCGATACGTGCCATCCGCGGGTTAGCCCTGCCGCTGCTTATGACGCTTGTTCTGGCAGATGACGAGAACCGCTTTGTGGCGGCGGATGATTCTGCACTTCTCGCACATCGGCTTGACCGACGGTCTTACCTTCATGATCCCTTTCGGCTGGTCCCTGCGACCCGGCTCTGGCTGCCGGGACGGCCACCGCTACCGCGTCGTGGTGTTGCCCTCACGCGCCAAGCTTCCGCGCATTCGAGCAGGACAGCGGATGGTAGCAACTATCCAGCCGAGGCGGCAGCTTGCGCATCGGTACCCTGTGGCTCTCGCTGGTCGGCGGCGAGGTGCCACGGGGTGAGCACCCGTGGCCCATCGCGGGTGACGGCCACCGTGAACTCGAAGTGCGCGGCGAGCGAGTCGTCCTGGGAGAAGATCGCCCAGCCATCGCCGGCCACGCGCACAGCCGCCCGCCCGGCCGTGGTCATCGGCTCGATCGCCAGCACCATCCCCTCCTCCAGCAATGGGCCCTTGCCCGGCTTGCCGTAGTTTGGCACCTGTGGATCCTCGTGCATGTTTTTGCCGACGCCGTGGCCGACCAGCGAGCGCACGACCGATAGGCCCGCCTTCTCGGCGGTCCGTTGAATCGCGTTCGACACGTCGCCCATACGGTTGCCCGGCCTGCATTGCTCGACGCCCACGTACAGGGACTGCTCGGTCGCGCTCAACAGGTTCTCGGCCAGCGGCGTGATCTCGCCCACCGCGAACGTGCGCGCGGCGTCGGCCACCCAACCGTCGAAGGTCACGCCGATGTCGACCGAGAGGATGTCCCCACGCTCCAGGCGATAGCGGCCGGGGATGCCATGTACCACCATCGTGTTGGGCGAGGCGCAGATCGACCCGGGAAAGCCGCGGTAGCCCTTGAACGTCGGCGTCGCGCCCTGGGAGCAGATGAAGCGCTCGGCGGCGGCGTCCAGCTCCTCGGTGCTCACACCGGGGCGAATCTTGCCGGCGATCAAGTCCAGGGTCGCCGCCTGGATGAGGCCGGCGGCGGCCATCTTCTCGATCTCCTCGGGCGACTTCTTGATGATCACCCTAGGAGCTTATCTTTCCCGCTCTTACGTCCCGCTCACCGCGGACGCTCACTGCGAATAGTGAGGCAGGCACGCCCCCGCCGGAGGCAACAAGGGAGGACGCGCTAAAGCTCGTCCTCAAGGCGCAGCGTCGCGATCGTCGCTCTGATGTGGTCGTGTACCTCGTTTGGATCGCGCTGTCCGTCGAAGCGACGCAACAGACCCGCTTGCTCGTAGTAGTCGATCAGAGGAGCGGTCTGGCGCGCATAGACATCCAGGCGCCGGCGAATCGTCTCCTCCTTGTCGTCGTCGCGCTGGATCAGTCGCGAGCCGTCCTGATCGCAGATGCCCTCGCGCTTGGGAGGATCGAACTCGACGTGATAGACGTGTCCCCCCTTGCTGCACACGCGCCGGCCGGCGAGCCTGCGCACCACCTCCTCGTCGGGCACATCGATCAGCAGGACCGCCGTCAGCCGACGTCCGGAGCCAGCGAGTGTCTTGCCGAGCGCATCGGCCTGAGCCGTGTTGCGGGGAAAGCCGTCGAGCAGGAATCCTTCGCGAGCGTCCTGCTCACCGATGCGCTGGCCGATCATCCCGAGGATCACCTCGTCGGGAACCAGCTCTCCGGCCTTCATGAACTTCTGCGCCTCACGGCCGAGCTCGGTGCCCTGTGCCAGCTGCGCTCGCAACATGTCGCCCGTGGAGATGTGCGCTAGGGCGAAGTCGCTCTGCAGACGCTCGGCCTGAGTCCCCTTGCCGGCGCCCGGAGGCCCCAACAGGATGAGGTTCGTCTCAACCACGACAAAGAGCCTACCCGCTGCTTCAAGCGTGCGCCTGCCGTGGGCACACCCACAGCACTGCTACTTCAAGAAGCCCTCGTAGCTGCGCATCATCAACTGCGCCTCGAGCTGCTTCATCGTTTCCAGCGCCACACCGATGACGATCAGGATCGAGGTGCCGCCGAAGTAGAAGTTCTGGTGTGTGCGGGCGATCAGGATCGCCGGTATCGCCGCGACGGCAGCGAGGAACAGAGCACCCGGGAACGTCAGCCTCGCAAGGATCCGGTCGAGGAATTCAGCGGTCGGCCGCCCTGGGCGCACACCTGGGATGAACCCGCCGTACTTCTTCAGATTGTCGGCCTGGTCGACCGGGTTGAAGGTGACCGCCGTGTAGAAGTAGGCAAAGATCACGATGAAGATCGACTCGCCGACCACATAGTGCCAACCGTTGGGCGTGAAGAAGTTCGACACGTCTTTGGCCCAGGGTGTTTTGATCAACTGGCCGACGGTGGGCGGGAAGGCCATGATGCTCGCGGCGAAGATCACCGGGATCACTCCCGCCATGTTCACGCGCAGCGGCAGGTAGGTTTGCCCGCCTTCTGTCATGCGCCTGCCGATCACGCGCTTGGCGTACTGGACTGGGATGCGCCGCTGGCCCTCCTGCACGAACACGATCCCGGCGACGACCGCCAGCACCATGAAGGGCATCATCACCTTGAACACCTGATCTTGGGTCGTCCACCACGCTTCGATGCCCTGCGGCATGCGCGAAACGATCGAGGCGAAGATCAGCAGCGAGATGCCGTTGCCGATCCCGCGTTGGGTGATGAGCTCGCCGATCCACATCAAGAAGACGCAGCCAGCGGTCAGGCAGATCACGATCAGGAAGATGTGCGGAGCATCGAACTTGGATACGACCGCTTCGTTGGCCGAGGCTGAGAGCGAGTGGAACAGGAAGACGTAGCCGATCGACTGGGCGAAGGCCAAGCCGACGGTCAGGTAGCGCGTGTACTGCGTGATGCGCGCCTGCCCAACTTCGCCTTCCTTGGAGAGCTTCTCTAGCGACGGTATTACGACTTGCAGCAGCTGCAGAATGATCGAGGAGGTGATGTAGGGCATGATGCCCAGCGCAAACAGCGCGATTCGCGACAGACTGCCCCCGGAGAAGAGGTTGAGGTAGCTGAGGATGCCCGAGCCGCCGAACTGCTTCTGCAGGTTGTTGACGGCCGCGAGGTTGACGCCCGGAACAGGGATGTGCGAGCCCAGCCTGTAGATGAGAAGCATGCCCGCTGTGAACAGGAGCTTCTTGCGGATGTCCGCAACCTGAAAGGCGCTGAGAATCGTCGAGAGCATTGGTTTAGCCGGTCAAGCGGGATATCCCGCAGGTGCCGGTCGTGCGATTCTAGCTCTCGATGACGGTGCAAGTGCCGCCAGCGGCCTCGATGCGCTCGCGTGCGGTCTTGCTGAAGCCGTGAGCGTGGACCGTTAGCGCCTTGCTCAACTCACCCTTGGCGAGCACCTTGACCGCCACACCCTTGCGTGTGGCCAAACCCTTGGCCTGCATCGACTCGATCGTGACCTCGGCGCCGGCGTCGAAGCGGGCCTCTAGGTCGGAAACATTCACGGGCTGGGTATGTGTGCGGAACATCTCAAATGGCATCGACTTCTTCATGTGCGGCCCGCGCAGCTTGCGCATGCGCATGTGGATCGGCATCTGCCCACCCTCGAAGCGAGCGCGGCTCTTGGAGCCCGAGCGCGAGCCCGCACCCTTCTGGCCCCTGCCTGAAGTCTTGCCTGTGCCTGAGCCTTCGCCGCGGCCGATGCGCTTGCGCGGCCGACGGCTGCCGGGGGCGGGTTTCAGCGAGTGCAGACCGATCGGCTGCTCATCCTTCTCCTGCGGGGTCACGAGCTCTGCCCCTGCTTGCCTGCCCGCGTCCCAGCGTGTGTGCCCTTGCTGGTATGCCCTTCAGGGTGCACCTCGACAAGATGGCGCACAGCGTGGACCATGCCGCGCGCTTGCTCGCAGTCCTTGACCTCGACCGTATGACCGATCCGTCGCAGGCCGAGCGAGCGCAGCGTGTCGAGCTGGCGCTTGTTGGAGCCGACGCTGGAGCGCCGCTGGGTCACTTGCAGAGTCGCCATCAGGCCGGTGCCTCAGTCGTGTCCGGGGCTGCCTCAGTGGGCGCAGCTGTCTCAGTGGGCGCAGCGACCGTCTCTGCGTCCGCCGCGCTTGCCTCGGGCGCCTCGGCTGAAGTATCGCTGGCGGTCTCCGCCGCCGACTCGGCGCCCTCGACGATCTCGCCCGCGCCGTTCGTCGGCTGCTCTGTCAGGCCCAGCACCTTTGCGATCGACAGGCCGCGCAGCTCAGCTACCTCGGCTGGAGTGCGCAGGCCGCGTAGGCCGACGACGGTCGCCTTGACGAGGTTGATCGGGTTCTGCGTACCCAGACTCTTGGAGAGGATGTCGTGGATGCCGGCAAGCTCGAGCACCGCGCGCACGCCACCACCGGCGATCACGCCGGTACCGGGAGCGGCGGGCTTCAAGAAGACGCGACCCGCACCGAAGACTCCTGTCGTCTGGTGGGTGATCGTGCTGCCGTGCTTGGGCACCCTGAAGAGATCCTTCTTGGCACGCTCGACGCCCTTTTGGATCGCAAGCGGAACCTCGTTGGCCTTGCCGTAGCCAACGCCCACCACTTCGCGTTCGTCGCCGACGACGACAAGTGCGGTGAATGAGAAGCGTCGGCCGCCCTTGACCACCTTGGCGACGCGGTTGATCTCCACGACACGCTCTTGGAGGTCGAGGCTGCCTGCGTTGACTGATCGATCTGAATTCATAGAAGAGTTAGAGAGGGTAGCGGGGTGCCGAGGTCAGACGGTTATGCCGGCCTCGCGGATCGCCTCGGCGAAGGCGCGAACATTGCCGTGATAGCGGTAGCCGCCGCGGTCGAACACGACCTCCGACACACCGGCAGCCTTGGCGCGCTCGGCCAGCAGCTCGCCCGAGCGCTTGACGCGATCGGAGCCTGACAGCTTGCGCAGCTCGGGCTCATACCAGTGCACGGCAGCCAGCGTGCGAGCGTCCTGGTCGTCAATCAGCTGAGCCGAGAGACCCCGGTTGGAGCGGAACACCGAGACGCGGGGACGCACGGCAGTGCCGGAGATCTTCGCACGCACACGACGACGGCGTTTGAGGCGGCGAGCCTCCTTGGTGATGGTGCTCATGCGCGCTTGCCGACCTTCCTCGCGACGTACTCGCCCTCGTAGCGGATGCCCTTGCCCTTGTAGGGCTCGGGCGGGCGCTGCTTGCGGATGATGGCGGCGATCTCGCCGACCTGCTGCTTGGAGATGCCCTTGACGACGACTCTGGTCGGCTGGGGTACTTCAAATTCAATACCCTGGGGTGCGGCGATCGGCACTGGGTGGGAGTAACCGACCGCAAGCTCGAGGTTCTTGCCCTTCATCTGGGCGCGATAGCCAACGCCCTGGATCTCGAGACGCTTCTCATACCCCGCGGTAACGCCCTGCACCATGTTCGCTACAAGCGAGCGGGTCAGACCGTGAAGCGCCCGGTGCTCGCCGCGGTCGGTCGGACGTGAGACGAGCAACTGCTCGCCCTCTTGGACGACTTCGATGTCGCGTGGGACCCGCTCTGAGAGCTCGCCCTTGGGGCCCTTGACACTGACCGACTCAGGCTCGATCGCCACGGTCACGCCCGAGGGCACCGTAATTGGCTGTCTACCGATTCTCGACATAGCCGCGCCTACCAGACCTGTGCGAGTACCTCGCCACCGACACCGGCGGCGCGCGCGTCGTGACCTGTCATCACGCCGCGCGAGGTGGACACAATCGAAGTTCCCATTCCGCCGAGCACCTTGGGGATCCGCGTCGCCTCGACATACGTCCGTCGGCCGGGACGCGAGACACGGCGTAGACCTGAGATTGCAGAGCGACGGTCGTCGGTGTACTTCAGGCGGATCTCGATCAGCTGGCCAGTACCGCCCTCGCGTGCGGGGACAACAGCCCATGAGTCGATATAGCCCTGCTCGGTCAGGATACGGGCGATCTCCGCCTTCAGTTTCGAGGCTGGGATATCAACCGTCTCATGCGCAGCGTGAATCGCGTTGCGTATACGCGTGAGGAAGTCGGCTATTGGATCGGTCATGGACATAAGAGGGCTCTGTGTTGGAGTATTTCGAGAAAGAAGTTGGTTACGAGCGAAATAGTTCTAAAGGGGGAGGATCAAAAAAGAAGGTTCATACACCCGCCGCCTACCAGGAGGACTTCGTCATCCCCGGTATCAAGCCGTTGTGAGCCAGCTCGCGCAGGCAGATGCGACAAATCCCAAACTTGCGGTACACCGAGTGCGGGCGTCCGCAGCGGTTGCAGCGAGTATATGCACGCGTCTTGAACTTTGGCGTGCGCGCCTGCTTGACGCGTAGCGAAGTCTTTGCCATCAGTCGTTGCTCCCGTTCTCTGAGGTCTCAGCGCCACCGTCCTGGTCAAAGCCGGCGGGCCGCCCCTGGGTGGCAAACGGCAACCCAAGAGCCTGTAGGAGGGCGAACGCTTCGACATCGCTTTTCGCGGTGGTCGTGATCGTGATGTCGATGCCCCTCACCTGGTCGATCGCGTCGTAGTCAATCTCGGGGAAGATGATCTGCTCGCGCACGCCCATCGTGTAGTTGCCGTGGCCGTCGAACGAACGTGGGTTCAGCCCGCGGAAGTCGCGGATGCGCGGGATCGCGATCGAGGTCAAGCGATCGAGGAACTCGTAGCCGCGCTCTGCCCTGAGCGTCACGGCAACACCGACCGGCATGCCCTCGCGCAGCTTGAACGCGGCGATCGACTTGCGCGCACGCCGCACGTTGGGCTGCTGTCCGGCGATCGTCGCGAGCTGCTCAGTGGCGGCCTTGAGCACTTTGGAGTCCTGCTTGGCATCGCCCACGCCCATGTTGAGCGTGATCTTCACGAGCTTTGGCGCCTGCATGACCGAGGAGTAGCCGAAGCGCTCGATCAGCGCCGGGCGGATCTCCTCGAGATAGCGGGTCTTCAGGCGTGCTGTTGTCGCGGTGCTCATCGTCTTCCCGTCAATCGAGCCTTGTTCCGGAGCGCTTGGCCACGCGATAGCGCTTGCCGTCCTCGCGCTCGACGCCAACCCTCGTGGGCTTGTGGTCCTTGGGATCCAGCAACATCACGTTGGAGACGTGGATCGGGCCCTCGCGCTCGATCACGCCACCGACCGTCTGTCCGCGCTGGGTATCGGCCACCTGCTGTGGGCGCATGTGGCGCTTGACCATGTTCAGTCCCTCGACATACACACGCTCGTTGGCAAGCTCGACGCGCAGGATGCGGCCACTCTTGCCGCGGTCCTTGCCCGCCATGACCTGAACCTCGTCGCCGGAGCGAACCTTGAGCACCGGGCGCTTGGCCGATCTGGTGGTACGCGCCATCTACAGGACCTCCGGCGCGAGCGAGACGATCTTCATGAAGTTGCGGTCGCGAAGTTCGCGTGCGACGGGCCCGAACACGCGCGTTCCGCGCGGGTTGTTCTGATCGTCGATGATCACCGCGGCGTTGTCGTCGAAGGAGATGTAGGTGCCGTCGTCGCGACCGAAGGGCTTCTTGGTGCGCACCACCACGGCGGTGACGACATCGCCCTTTTTGACGGCCCCGTGCGGGTTGGCCTGCTTGACGGTCGCGGTGATCACATCGCCGACGAAGGCGTAGCGCCGGCGCGAGCCCCCCTTGACACGAATGCAGAGGATCTCGCGCGCGCCGGTGTTGTCGGCCACGCGCAGCCTGGTCTCGTTCTGGATCATCGCGCCCGCTCCAGCACATCGACAAGCTTCCAGCGCTTCAAGCGCGACAGCGGACGGCTCTCGATGACGCGCACCACATCGCCCTCATGAGCCTCGTTGTTCTCGTCGTGGGCGTGCAAAGTGTTCGAGCTGCGCACGATCTTCTCGTAGCGACGGTGGCGGCGAGCGACATCGATGCGCACCGTGATCGTCTTGTCGGCCTTGTCTGAGACGACCACGCCTTGGCGCACCTTGCGCGCGCCCTCGACGGGTGCGTGCACCGGCGGCAGCGGCTCGGCAGCGGGCTTGGCCGCTCGACGCTCGCTCGCCTTGGCCCGTTCCTGCAG
>JBAQGH010000122.1:0-4024 GCA_049287685.1 Solirubrobacteraceae bacterium
AGCACGGTCATGCTCAGTGGCGCAAGCTTTACGGGGGAGAACGTCGCCAAGACGCTGAATGCACTGGTTGCGCGCGCGTCAGGGGAGCTCGACGAACCAGCCGAGCGCATTGGAGTGCGCTACGAGCTGCGATATCTGGGGCAATCGTTCGAGCTGACGGTTGACGAGGAGATCGACCCCAGGGAATGGTTTGGAGGAGATGTCGTTCCCGTCACTGACACTCCGAGGGTCGACTCCCACACGTTGTGCGATCCCCTGCGCTTGCGCGAAGCGTTTGAAGCCCAGCACGAGCAGCGCTATGGCTATCGCGACGTAGACGCCCAAGTGGAGCTGGTGAACGTGCGTGTGTCGGCGATCGGGTCACGGCCCGCGCTGCGACTGAGCATTGCGACCGATAAGCCGGCCGTGCGCGAGGACAAGCTGGTGGCATTCGACGGGGAGTGGTTGGAGGCGGAGCTGTGGCGGGGAGAGCTGCCCGTCGGCACGCAAGTGCGCGGGCCTGCTCTGTGTGCGATGCCTGAGTCCACGCTGCTCGTACCGCCCGGCTGGAGCGGAGCGGTGGACGAGCATGGGACGGTCGTGCTGGAGGGGTCCATGCTGAAGCGGGATCGGAGCACAGGCGCACGAAGTTCGGAGCCAAGCGCTTGAGCTCACTCGACCCGATCGAGCTGCAGGTGATCGTCGGTGCGCTCAGGGCGGCCTGTGATGAGATGGGTGGCGCGCTCGTTCGCTCGGCACACTCGGCCAACATCAAGGAGCGTCGCGATGCTTCGACCGCGTTGTTCGACCGTCACGGCGAGATGGTGATGCAGGCCGAGCACATTCCCGTGCACCTCGGCTCGATGCCCGCCGCGGTGCACGCGGTGCTCGAGCGCGAGCACCGACCCGGCGTGTCTTGGGTACTGAACGATCCCTTCGAAGGCGGCACGCACCTGCCGGACATCACGGTAGTGACTCCTGTGTTTGCCGGCGAGCTGATCGGCTTCGCCGCCAGCCGCGCGCACCACGCCGACGTAGGCGGGCTGGTACCTGGATCGATGCCGGCCGACAGCCGCACGCTCGAGGAAGAGGGTGTCGTGATCCATCCTCGCGAGCTGAGCGAAGCGGCAATCGACGAGCTTGTGGCGCGGATGCGTCAGCCGCAAGAGCGCAGAGCGGATCTGCGGGCGCAGCTCGCCGCCAACCGTATCGGCGCCCTGCGCCTCTCCGAGCTGGCCGAGCGCGTCGGGGTGCAGCGACTCGACACGGCGATGGAGGAGGTACTCGACTACGCGGAGCGGCGCACGCGCGCGTGTATCGCGGCGCTGACAGACGGGGTGCGAGAAGCCCGCGACGTGTTGGAGGCGCCTGAGGGCGATCTGCTGCTGTGCCTGAAGGCGACGGTCGCCGGCGACCAGCTGATACTCGACTTCAGCGGCTCTGCCGGGCGTCATTCCGGCAACCTCAACTGCCCGCTTGCGGTCACGTTGTCTGCCTGCTGGTTTGCGGTGCGCGTGCTCACGGACCCCGACATTCCGCCCTCGGCCGGCGCTTACCGTCCCGTAGAGGTGATCGTGCCGGAGGGCTCGCTGTTGGACGCCAAGCCGGCCGCCGGCAGCGGAGAGCCGGCCCCGGCCGTTGCCGCCGGCAACGTGGAGAGCTCATCTCGCGTGGCCGATCTCGTGCTCGGCGCTTTTGGCAAGGCGCTTGGCCAGGGCACGATGAACAATTTGACCCTTGGCAATGAGGACTTCAGCTACTACGAGACGCTGGGCGGCGGACAAGGGGCTTGCCAAGATGCCGACGGGCCCAGTGGCGTGCATGTGGCGATGAGCAATACCTTGAACACGCCGATCGAGGCGCTCGAGCGCGAGCTGCCGCTACTCGTCAGCGAGTACTCGCTGCGACGCGACTCAGGCGGAGCTGGCAAGCACAGGGGAGGCGATGGCGTCGTACGCGAGCTCGAGGCGCTCAGCGACATGACCTTCTCGCTGATCGGCGAGCGCCGCCGCCATGCGCCCTCCGGCGCTAACGGCGGCGGGCCGGGCAAGCCAGGTCGCGACACGCTGATCGGGACCGATGGCGAGCCACGGGGATTGCCGGCGAAGACGACGGGTAGGCTTCATGCCGGTGAGCGACTTCGCATCGAAACACCCGGAGGCGGTGGATATGGCGCCCCACCCGAGCGGCCCGATCCCAATGGACAGTCGGCCTGAGCAAAATTCGATCCGAGCGCTCGACCAATCCGATTATCGCCCGGACCAACCTGGAGAGTTGGCGCGTGGCTGAGCGAATCGGCTTCCTTGGCCTGGGCATCATGGGCTCGCGCATGGCCGCGAACGTGGCCAAGGCGGGCTATCCGCTGACGGTCTGGACGCATACCGAGGGCAAGGCGCGGCGCTGGGCCGAAGAGCACAAAGCTACCGCGGTGAGCACACCGGCAGAGGTGGCGGCTGCCAGCGACATCGTCGTGAGCATGGTCGTCGACGGCGCCCAGGTCGAGAGCGTGCTGTGCGGCGAGAACGGTGTGGCCGACGGCGCCAAAGACGGTCCGCTTTGCGTGGACTCCTCGACGATCGCCCCATCGGACACGCGCCGCATCGCCGCGCGCTTGAAAGAGCGTGGGATCGGCCTGATCGACGCGCCTGTTACCGGCTCCTCACCACGCGCGGAGGCAGGGACGCTGACGATCATGGTCGGTGGCGAGGCCGAGGAGTTCGAGCGTGTGAAGCCGCTGCTCGAGACGATGGGCGAGCTGATCGTGCACGTCGGCGAGCTTGGCCAGGGCGAGATGCTCAAGTTGATCAACAACTCTCTCGGGGCCGCAAACGCCGCGGCGGTGGCCGAGGCGCTGCTGCTGGCCAAGGCGACCGGCGTTGACTTGGATGCGCTCGTGGCGGTGACCCAGAGCGGCTCGGGCGCCTCGGCGCAGATGCAGATGAAGTCTGGGGCAATGCGCTCGCACGACTATTCGACGTTGTTCAAGACCGAGCACCTGCTCAAGGACGTGCGGCTGTGCCTGGAGGAAGCGCAGACGGCGGGAATCCCCTTCCCGGCGGCTGCCCACGCTCGCGACCTGTTGGCCGCGACGATGGGCCGTGGACACGGCGCGGATGACTATTCGGCATTGATCGAGTCAGCCGAGGGCCTCGCCGGACGGCGGCTATAAACGCCTCGTAACCGGCAGACCACCCAAAAAAACCCTTCATTTGCAGGTGATTTGGGATTTTCGCTCGGATTTCGTATCTTTAAGGGCAGCGGCACCCCGTGCCAAAGCCTTATGTGCGGCGCGGATAGGGTCGCACGGTTCTCAGACGATCCCTCGTAGTCAGGTCTTTTCAAAATGCCAATTGCTCTCAAGGAATGGGCGGTCACCGTCCGCGCCCTCGCCGAAGGCGAGCAGCTCATCACCCTGCGCAAGGGCGGTATTCGCGAGCCCGAAAAGCACTTCAAGCTCGATCACGACCGCTTTTTCCTGTACCCCACGTTCGACCACCAGCGCAACGACCTCGTGCGCGAGTCCCACCAGCCGGAGCTGCGGCGTGCGCTCGAGGAAGGCGTGTGGAACGACGGCGAGCCGTCCGTGAACGCTTTCAGCGTCGAAGGCGGCATCCAGCAGCCCGAGCGCGTGCGCATCAGGGCTTGGGCCGAAGTGGCTGGCCACTTCACGATCTCAGATCCCCGTTGCGTCGACGCGCTGTCCCCGTTCTACGTGTGGACGCCCGACTACGCCGAGAAGCGCCTCGAATGGAAGCGCCGCCATCCACTGCATGTGTTGCTGCTGCGCACGTACAGGATTCCCCGTCCCGTGACCGTCAAGGTCAAGGACGAGTACGGCGTTTGCAGCTCTTGGCTTCAGCTCCAGCGCGAACTGCCCTTCGAGGGCACACCCGTTCTCTCCGACGGCGAGTTCGAACGCGCCGCCGAAGAGATCGAGGGGATCACACGCGAAGCCGGGCAACCGCTCGGCCAGCCGGTCCTCGTCTGAGCACCCGTCCGACGGATCCAAATCAGGAAGACCGCGCCGCCTGCGGCGCGGTCCCGG
>JBAQGH010000123.1:0-27104 GCA_049287685.1 Solirubrobacteraceae bacterium
CCGGCGCTGCGCACCAGCTCCTCATAGCTGAGCTGGTCGAGCGCCGAATAGACGCCCGTCGGCGCGAAGCCCGAAGATCCAAATCTCTCCTCCAAGCGACGTGCAAGATCGTAACCGTAGCCCGGTCGCTCTATCACGAGTCCCAATACAGCGTTCTTGGCTGACATCGTCCGATCGGCCTTCAGTGACGAACATCCACGTTCATGTCAGACAGAGTATTCAAGATCGCGCCAGAATGTGTCCTTGGGCCGAATAATTTCAATGTGCAGGTGCTGAGCGGCGAGCCGACGGGTCTCTACCGGCACCGGTGCCTGGCGCTTGCGCGCGGAAACCGGTGAGCCTCAACTCGATGCGAGCGCCGTCCGCGCGCCCCTTCGTTGCGGTGACGCCACCACCGTGAGCTTGAGCGATAGCGCGCACGATCGCAAGCCCGAGACCTGCCCCGCCGGAAGCGCGATCGCGTGCCGTATCGGTGCGATGGAATCGGTCAAAGACACGCTCGCGCTCCCGCGGATCGATCCCGCGCCCATCGTCTTCGACCGCGAAGCAGACCCATCCGCTGCCGAGATCCTCGACTTCCAGGCGCACGAGTCCCTCGATCTCCGCTGTGTGCTCGATCGCGTTGGCGATCAGGTTGCGCAGCGCCTGCGCAAGGCGGTCCGGATCGGCGCTGAGCACACCGTGCGGCACCGTCCCCAACTCGAAGCGTCGCACGGCGATCAGGCTCATCCCGTCCCACAAGTCGCGCACGTACTCGGGCAGCTCGATCGGCTCCACTTGCAGGAACTCGGTCTGCTCGGCCTTGGCGAGCAACAGCAGGTCGTCGACCAGGCGCGTGATGCGGGCAATCTCGGCCTGTACAAGCCGCTCGACGCGTCTCACCTCCGGCTCGCTGGGCTCGGACTGCGCGGCAAGCACCTCCAGCTGGCCACTGATCACCGTCAGGGGCGTGCGCAACTCGTGCGAGGCGTCGGCCACAAAAGCCCGCTGGCCGGCAAACGCCTCGGTGAGCCGGTCGAGCATGTGATTGAACGCATCTGCCAGCACCCGCAACTCGGCCGCCTCACCGGAGACGCCGTGGATGCGCGGATGCAGGTCGCCGGCATCGACCCTGGCCGCGACATCCGCCATGCGGCGCAGCGGTCGCGAGATGTGCGTACCGATCATCCAGGCTCCAATCAGAGCGCCGAGGAGGGTCAACACCCCGGCGAGCAGGAAGGTCCGCATATCGCTGGAAAAATCGGGATCGTGCCCTTGGGCACCGACGCGAACGAAAAACACCAGGAACGTCACCGCCGAAGCGAGCAGCACGACAAGCGCAACCCAACCGGCCAGGCGCCAGCGCAGGTCGCCCGGTACCAGACGCCTGAGGCTGAGGCGCTTAGCCACCGCTGCCGAGGCGATAGCCGACCCTGCGTACCGTGAAGATTGGGGCTGGGCTGTCGGGGCGCGCGAGCTTGCGTCGTAGGTAACCCACGTAGACATCGACCACATTCGTTGCCGGGTCGTGCTGGTAGCCCCAGACGACGCTAAGGATCTGCTCGCGCGAGAGCACCTGACCGCCGTGACGCATCAGGTAGACGAGCAGCTCGAACTCGGTCGTGGACAGTGTCACCTGGACGTCTGCACGGCGCACCTTGCGAGTCAACAGATTCACCTCGATGTCCCCGCTGTGAAGCGTGGTGGTCGAGGTTTGCGCCGCGACTCGCAATTGTGCACGCACCCTTGCCAACAACTCGGCAAGTGAAAACGGCTTCACCAGATAGTCGACCGCGCCGGCGTCCAGACCCGCCACGCGGTCCTCGATCTCAGCGCGGGCGGTGAGCACGATCACCGGCAGCTCCGGCTTGACCTCACGCAGCTTGGCAAGAAGCTCCATGCCGCCGAGCCCTGGAAGCATTAGATCGAGCACCACCATGTCGAAGCTCTCGCGCCGTGCCCGCTGCTCTCCCTCCAAGCCGTTGAGCGCGGCCTGCACCACAAATCCTTCGGCCTCCAGCCCGCGCTTGAGGAAATCGACGATCCCCGGCTCGTCCTCTACCAACAGGATCGACGGCGCAAACGCCGCGTCCGCGCCGAGCTCGGCCATGTCGGGCATTGACTCAGGATAGGCCCTCGACTCTCGCCGTCCGCCTCCTGCAAGCGGTTTCGATGACTTTTCTCATCATTCGGTTATGGGCCACTTACCAAGCGAGCACACACTCGCTCTATGCCCGCCGAACCGCAAAGCCTTGTTCGTGGCGCCGCCCGGGGTCAACTTCCACCCAGCGGAAATTTCGAACGCGAGCTCCCCGATACAGGCGCTCACGCCAGGCCAAGCGGCGGACGCATCACCGGCGGAGGGACAGTCGGCAACGAGCGTCTGACGGCGGCCACCGGCCTGCTGCTCGTGACGCTGCTTGCCGTGATCGGCGTGACGATCCTGCGGCTGCGGCCGCTCATCTCCGTGCACCTGTTCGTTGGGCTGGTGCTGATCCCCGTGGTCTGCCTGAAGCTCGCGAGCACCGGCTATCGCTTCGTGCGCTACTACACCTCAGACCCTGCCTATCGCAAACGGGGCGCACCGCCGATCTTGCTACGTGTGAGCGCCCCGATCGTCGTGGCTACGAGCGTCGCGGTGCTCGCCACCGGGGTCGCGTTGCTGTTCCTCGGACCGGAATCCTCTGGCACGCTGCGCCTACTGCACAAGGCGAGCTTCATCGTATGGGTCGCTTTCGTGGCGCTGCACGTTCTCGGTCACCTGCCTGACATACAAAAGACCTTTCTCACCAGGAGCGGCGGTCGTGTCGAGTACAACAGACATGCCGCCGGCTCGAGCGGACGAATCATCTCGATCGTCGGTGCACTGGTTGCGGGCGTCGTGCTGGCAATCGTGCTGATCCCTCACTTCGGCGCTTGGACGCACTTCGAGGCCTTCCGCCATCGCCACTAGCCATGCCACATAGACCAACAAACGCCAGAGACGCGGCACTGCGCAGGTTGAGCAGCGCCAACCGCTGGTTGGTCGCGAGCTCTGTAGCGCTGACCGGCGTGTTCGCCGAGGTCGCCGCACAGGCCTTCCCCGGTAAGACCGTCAAGGTATCGAGCGCGACCCGAGCGCACACGCACACGACCCAGAAAGCCTCGTCGGCGACTACCGCGAAACCGCTTCAGCCTCCGGCGCAGGCGCCGCGGGCGAGCACGACCCCGGAACCGACCGCTCCCCACGAAACGGCCCCCCAGGAATCTGCTCCCAGCCACGAATCCTCTCCCTCCCAGGAATCTGCACCCGCTGGGGAAGCGGCGGCCCCCGCCCAAGAAGCGGCGCCGGCAAAAGAATCAGCGCCCGCGCAGGAATCGAAACCCGCGCAGGAACCTGCACCAGCCAAAGAAGCCGCGCCAGCGCAGGAATCGGCGCCGGTCGTATCGGGCGGATCGTGATGCAGATGACGAAGGCACGCGCAAGATGGCAAGCGCTCGGCACCAGCGTCGAGCTCGTCGTGAGCGATGGCCACACCTTGGCGCAAGCGCGCGCGATCCTCGAGCGCCAACTCGACGAGATCGATCGGGCTTGCAGCCGCTTCCGTAATGACTCGGAGCTAATGCGCGTCAACGCTGGAGCCGGGCGCACCGTTCGAGTCGGCTCGCTGTTGATCGAGGCGGTCGAGCTGGCCCTACGCGCCGCCGAGCTGACCGACGGAGACGTCGATCCGACAGTGGGAGCGGCACTCGTGCTCGCGGGCTACGACCGCGACATGCAGCTGCTCGACCGCATTTCGCCCGCGACCAAGGACACCAGCACGGGGGCCTGCCCAGGCCCCTCGTTGGAGCCGCACGTCCGCGCAACGCTGCTCTGCGGATGGAGAGCGGTCGAGCTCGATCGCGAGCGCTGCACACTCAGGATCCCACGCGGCGTGAAGCTTGACCTCGGCGCCACGGCCAAGGCCTGGGCGGCCGATCGGGCCGCCATCGCCATCCACGAGGCGGTCGGCTGCGGCGTGCTCGTGAGCCTCGGCGGAGACATCTCCACCGCAGGCCCTGCCCCCAGCGGAGCAACCCACGGACAGAAGGCGCAGACAGGCTGGCAGATACATGTAACCGACAACCATCGCAGCGGCCCTAGCGGCCCAGGTCAGACGATCTCGATCGCGGACGGAGGACTTGCCACATCCAGCACCACGGTGCGCCGCTGGCGCCACCGCGAACAGACGATGCACCACATCATCGATCCCACCAGTGGCGCGCCCGCGGAGGAAGTGTGGCGCACCGTCAGCGTCGCGGCGAGCGATTGCGCCGATGCCAACATCGCCGCGACGGCAGCGATCGTGCGCGGTGCACGCGCGCCAGAATGGCTTGCCGGGCTGGGGCTGCCGGCACGGCTCGTCGGTCGCACCGGCGAGGTATTGACGGTCGGCTCCTGGCCCGCGGAGGACGAGGCGCGATGAGGCAACTGACTCCAACCGCGTCCCGCAGTGACACATCGACAAACCGTTCCGGCTCACCCTCGTACCCGGAAGGACCCTTATGAGCCCCCTCCTGGCGGCAATAGGCCCAAGCGCGTATTGGTACCTGACTCGCTCCACAGGAGCTGTCGCGCTGATCCTGTTGACGCTCGCGCTCGCGCTCGGCGTGGTCGACGTCAGGCGCTGGAGCTCAGAGACCTGGCCGCGCTTCGTAGTCGACTCGCTGCACCGCAATGTGTCGCTGCTGGCGCTCGCCTTCCTGTGCCTGCACATCCTCACCGCCGTGCTCGACAGCTTCGCGCCGATCTCGCTGGTCAACGCGGTGATCCCGTTCACCGGCAGCTACCGACCGTTCTGGCTCGGGCTGGGAGCGCTCTCCTTCGATCTGATCCTCGCGGTGATCCTCACGAGCCTGCTGCGCCGGCGGATGGGCCATTCGACCTGGCGAGCCGTCCACTGGCTCACCTATGCGAGCTGGCCGATAGCGCTGCTGCACGGGCTGGGTACCGGCAGCGATGTGAAAAGCACCTGGATGCTGGCGATCAGCGTCGGCTGTTTGATCGTGGTGATCGGGGCAGTGCTCGTGCGCGTCGCGGCGGGTTGGCCCGATCAGCTCGCCCAGCGCAGCGCAGCGCTGGGCGCAGCTGGAATCTTCACGTTTGGGCTGTTCCTGTGGCTCCCCGGCGGCCCGCTCGGCAAAGAATGGGCACGCCGCTCGGGCACACCCGCGGCGCTGCTCGGCCATTCAGGCCACGCCTCCTCCAGCGGCAGCGCCGGTGTGTCCTCCGCCTCGACCGCTTCACCCTCGAGCGCAGCCGCCTCAGCCTCCACCGAGGGAAGCAGATGAACCCAAGACTCAACGGCACAACCGCCGAGCTCAAGCCGATATTCGACAGCGCGGCGCCGCCGCCGGCTGCCAGCCTGCCGCGTCTCTTGGAGGGCGTGCCGGCGCACGGCGCCATGTCTTTGCAGGCACACCTCGACACGCACGGCGAGCTGCCCTCCAGCCGGCGGCGCGACCGGCGGGGCGCGGCGGCCCTGATCGACCAGATCGAGCAGGCCGGTCTTGGCGGTCGCGGTGGCGCCGGCTTCCCGATGGCCAAGAAGATGCGCACGGTCGCCGCCGGTGCAGGCAAACCGATCGTCGTGGTCAATGCCACCGAGGGCGAGCCGGCCAGCCTCAAGGACCGCACGCTGCTCGAGACGCTGCCGCACCTAGTGCTCGACGGTGCTGCGCTCGCTGCACGTGCAATCGGCGCGGACGAGGCGATCCTATGCGTATGCGAGTCGGCGGGCGTCGGGCTTCAGCGCGCTGCCCGGGCAATCGCCGAACGCGAGCGACTTCCGGGGCATTGGCCGCGGATCGTGCTTGACAGCGCCCCACAGGGCTATGTCGCAGGGCACGAGTCGGCGCTCGTCAACCACCTGAACGGTGGTCCAGGCAAGCCGACGTTCTCGCCGCCGATGCCCTTCGAGCGGGGCGTGCGTCGGCGTCCGACGCTCGTCAACAACGCCGAGACGGTGGCCCACGTCGCATTGATCGCGCGTCACGGCCCACGCTGGTTTCGGGAGCTCGGCCTGGCCAATCAACCGGGATCGACGCTCGTAACGCTCTCAGGGCCGCTTGCCTATCCCGGGGTCTACGAGGTGGAGTACGGCGCCCCGCTGTCCTCGCTGCTCGACGCCGCCGGTGGGACGACCACTCGCGTGCGCGCAGCCCTGTTCGGAGGCTATGCCGGCACCTGGGTCGACGGCGCCTCGCTGCCGAGGCTCGCGCTGTCAAACGCCCACCTGGCGCCACACGAGGCCAACCTCGGCGCCGGGGTCGTGCTGCTGCTCTCAGAGCTTGCCTGCCCTGTAGCGGAGACGGCGCGTGTGACGCGCTGGCTCGCCGGCGAGAGCGCCGGTCAGTGCGGGCCGTGCGTGCACGGCCTCGATGCGCTTGCCCAGACGCTGGAGGAGGTGTGTCGCGGCAAGACGCACGGTGACGCGATCGCACGGGTCGAGCAGCTCTCGATGCTCGTCGACAGGCGCGGCGCCTGTGCCCACCCCGACGGCACCGTTCGCTTCGTGACGAGCGCCGCCAACGTGTTCGCCGAGGAGCTGGCCGACCACGCCCGCTATGGCGCCTGCGAGGCGTGCGCGCGCCAATCCGAGCTGCCACTGCCGACCAATCGGCAGATGGTCACGGCGGCGTGAGCTCGTGAGCGATATGCGCAGCCATCGAACCAAGCCCCCGCCCAGATGAGCGAGCGACTACGCCTGAACCCGATCGCCTGCGAGGCACACGGCATGTGCGCCGAGCTGCTGCCCGAGCGGATCGTGCTCGACGAGTGGGGCTATCCGATCCTCGACGAGCGCCCGCTGCCTGCTGAGCTCGTATCCCACGCGCAGCGCGCGGCGCAGGCCTGTCCGACCTTCGCACTGCTTGTGGAGCGTGAGCGAGATTGACCGAACTCGTTGTCTCGATACACCGCTTGTCGAGCGCGAGCCACTAACCAAACTAGTTATCCCAAATACACCCCCTGGAACGTGCGCCGAGCAAACGTTTTGGTACCTAACCTTTAGGTCTTGTGTCGAATTGATTACTACAAAAGTGGATCGCGCTTTTTAGATCGCACCGACGTGCACAGCCGCCAGGCCCTGCCAAGGCCCATAACGAGCGAAGAACCCACGCACGTCCTCTTCGCTCGCCCGCGCCCACGGATCGCCCCCGCTGAGGCTGCACCCCACGTATTTGAGCAGGCCGACGTCCCCGGCCGGCAGCTGGTCGTAGCGGCCCTGGCCGTGCAGCGCCAGCATCTCGACCGTCCACGGCCCGATCCCCGGGATCGCGTGCAGCCGCCGCCATGCGCGCTCGTGATCAGCATCACGCAGGTCCAAACGCCCGCTTGCCACCTCGCGAGCTACACGCACAAGCAAGCGCGCACGCGAGCCGGCCAGGTCGAAGGACTCCAGCCGAGCCGGCGCGGCACCCGCGAACGCAGCCGGCGAGGGCACGTCATGCAACGGACGCTCACATCCGTCCCAGGCCGCCCAGCTTGGGCCCATCGAGGCCACGATGCGCCGCTGGATCGCGGCGGCCCGCTCGTATTCGATCAGCTGCTCGCAGATTGCCCACGCGAGCGCCTCGAATGGCTCTGCTCGTCGCCTGGGTCGCAGCCATGGCCGCTCACGGATCGAGCGTCCGATCAGCGGATCGCGCGCGAACTCGCGCTGAAAGGCGCTCAGGTCGTCATCGACACCGAGCGCGAAGCGCATCCGCTCGATCCCGTAGCGCGCCGCTTGCGCGCTGGGTGAGCGAGCACCAAACAAAACCGCGTCGTGGGCCGTCTGGGCCACACGCACATGCACTGGCTCTCCATCCTTGTGTAGCAGTCGTTCGAGCACGCCCCCGCGGCAACGCAACACCCCGTCCATGCCGCCAGAGCGTGGCAGGCGAAACGGGCCGGCCGGCTTGACCTCGACGCGCAGCTCCAGCGGCGCGCTCAACGACTTCTTGCTGGCGCCCCGAGCAGGTGCACGTCCACGAGCAGCGAGCGCGACGCCACGATCTCGACCAGCTCGTTTGCGACCCGCTTACGGCGGCCGAGACGCCTGCCGGCCCGTGTCGCGACGGCTTTCTGGTGGCGGCGTCCCAGTACACCGACGACGACCGCACCTGCTACAAACCCCCCAGCCGCGACCGCGGCGACCTGAACGGACGGCCCGGCCTGGCGCAGCATAAGCGCTTGCGACCGTGACTCGGGTTCCAGCACCGCAAGAGCGTCGACTTCCTCGATATCGCTCCGTTCGATCACTCCAAGGAGTGTAAAGGGCGCTCCAGACTACAACTCGCGCTCGTACACGCGATAGCGGCGCACGATCTTGCCGCCCATGCCTTCCATCGCGCGGTTCATCGGCTTGTTGATCTCGAGGATCCAGCCCATCTCCCCGCCCTTCTGTGGGGTGGTTTCGGCTGCGTCGAAGTGCATCTGGTAGAAGCGGGCGGCGACGCCCGTGTGCTGGTACTCGGGCTTGACGCCGAGCGCGAACACACGTACCGAGTCGATCTTCTTGCGCTCGCGCAGCGCGGTTATCCAGCCGAACGGCAGCAGGCGGCCGTTCAGCTTCGCCAGCACCTGGTTGAAGTCGGGCAACGTCAGCGCCGCGCCCACCACCTCGCCGGTGTCCTTCTTTTCGGCGACCATCGCCCAGTTCTCGTCGAGTACCGGCTTGAGGTCCTTGGCCATGTGGCGAACCTCCTCCTCGTTGAGCGGCACCGAGGCCCAGTTGTTCTCCCAGGCGGCGTTGTAGACATCGAGGAAGCGAGTGATCTCGGCGTGCAGATCCTTCTTGCGGAAGTTGCGACAAACGATCCCGTGTTCTGCCTCCAGCTTGTCCGCGGACTCCCAGATCGCCGGGTGCACGTTCTCGCGACCGGTGACGTGCAGGCTCCACATGTACAGGTCCATCGCCTTGGCCATGCCGACGTCCTGCTCGAATATGCGCTGGTAGTAGGGGTGATGCCAGGGGCAGAGAATGATCGGCGGACGCTCGTGGCCCTCGACGAGCAGGCCGCACTCGTCGTTGGTGGTGAAGTCCATCGGGCCGACCATGCGATCGCGCCCGCGATCGCGCAGCCACTGCTCCGCGGTGCGGAGCAAGGCGCGGGCGGCCTCGGGATCGTCCTCGCACTCGAACCAGCCGAACAAGCCCCACCTGTTGTCCTGGAACTCGTTGAAGTTGCGATCGATGTGCGCGCTGATGCGTCCGACAGGCTGGCCATCGCGATAAGCCAGAAAATATTGCGCCTCCGTGTGCTTGAAGAACGGGTTCTTCTTCTGGTCGAGCCTTTTCTTGACGTCCATCAGAAGCG
The DNA here is from genome assembly GCA_049287685.1 of Solirubrobacteraceae bacterium. GTDB lineage: Bacteria > Actinomycetota > Thermoleophilia > Solirubrobacterales > Solirubrobacteraceae > Palsa-744. The sequence goes on from JBAQGH010000123.1 coordinate 9,301, forward strand.
GCGCGACCCAGTTGCGCTCGTTACGATAGAGCCGCCATGGCAGCTTGATGAAGGTGTTCAACTCACTCCGGCTCGTGACCGGACGAACCTCGACGCTCATCGTCTTCTCCGAAGTCTCTACAGCCATCGCCGCGCACCCTATAGGAAGAGAGCCGATGCTTATCTCGACAGGCATAACCCAAGACGCCAGAGAGCCGATGCTTACCTCGAAAGGCACCACTCCGGACGCCGATGCTGGTACACGCTGAGATGCCCACGACCACCGATGTATTCGCCAAGGTTCGCGGCTACGAGCGCGAAGAGCTCTTGAAGGCGGCGCGCGAGGCCGACCTGATGCCCTACTTCCGCACAGTCGAGTCGCCGGCGATGCCGGTCGTCGAGATGGAGGGAGCCCCGCGCATCATGCTCGCCTCGAACAACTACCTGGGCCTGACCGGCGACGAGCGGGTCATGCAGGGAGCGCGCGACGCGCTCGCCCGCTACGGAACCGGGCTGACAGGCTCACGCCTGCTGAACGGCACCACGCCACTGCACCTCGAGCTCGAGCGCGAGCTTGCCGAATGGATGGAGACCGACGACGCGATCGTCTTCACAACCGGTCATCAGGCCAACGTCGGCACGCTCGGCACGCTGCTCGACGCCAAGGACACCGTGGTCGTGGACTCTGCCGATCACGCCTCGATCCTCGACGGCGTGCTGCTCTCGAAAGCGAAGATGCGCCCGTTCAGGCACAACCGCATTGACAGGCTCGCGCGCGCCTTGGAGCGCGCCGAGGGCGACGGTGGCGGCGTGCTTGTCGTGGTTGACGGCGTCTTCTCGATGGAGGGCGACGTGGCGCCGCTTGTGGACATCGTCGAACTTTGCAAGCGCCACGGCGCGCGGCTGATGGTGGACGAGGCACATGGCGCCGGCGTGCTCGGTGCACGCGGCGCGGGCGCCTCGGAGCTGCTCGGCGTCGAGCGCGATGTGGACCTGCGCATGGGCACCTTCTCCAAGTCGCTCGCGGCCTGCGGCGGATTCGTGGCCGGCCCGGCCGAGGTGATCGACTACCTCCGTATCTCCAGCCGCGCCTTCCTGTTCACCGCCTCGGCAGTTCCAGCCGCGCTGGGAGCTGCGCTTTCAGCCCTGCGCATCATTCGCTCCGAGGAGGGGCCGGCGCTGCTCGCCGAGGTGCTTGCCAACGCTCGCTATCTCGCCGACGGGCTGAACGAGATCGGCTACCGTACGCTGCGCGGAGAGCCGGTTCGCAGCGGACCGGAGCCAGGCAGCCCCACGCACAGCATCGCCACACCGATCGTGCCGGTGCTCGTCGGCGACGACTGGAAGGCCGCCTTGCTTTGGCGGGCGCTCTATGACAAAGGCGTGTTCACCAACTGCGCGCTACACCCGGCCGTCCCGCCCGGCGGCGCGCTGCTGCGCACGAGCGTCATGGCAACCCACGATCGACCCACGCTCGAGCGAGCGCTGGATGTCTTCGCGATGGTCAAGCGCGAGTTCGAGTCCGAGCACGGCCCGCTGCCCGGAGCGGTCGCGGCCTAAGACGAGCGCTTCGACTAGCCGGGACACCGAAGCAGCTCATCGCGCCCACGCCTCTTCACAAGAAGAAACAACTTCAGAAAAAGCCCGCTTCTAGCGAACGTTCTGAGAGAACACGGTTGACCCAGAGCTCCTTGCTGGCTAGCTTCTCAGAACGCAAAGCACGACCGTTCGAGGCCCACCTGCAAGTCAGCGGTAGAGGGGTCCCGAGGACTTTCGCGACACGCTCGCGAGGGAAGCAGCGGGCGATCGTGTGGCGCGCTACTCGTCAACCAGCCAAGCTTGTTGCACGCCCCGGGGGCACCCGCGGCGGCGACGGGGAGTGAGCACACATGAACGCAACCGCGACCATTGCCCCTGCAGGCCCTCAGCACATGCGGGCCCTCGAACGCGCCAACCAGGTACGCCTTGCCCGAGCGGAGCTCAAGCGCCGCGTGGCAAGCGGCGAGATGGGCGTCGCCGAGGTGATCCTCGAGTGCCCGTGGGAGGCCGACAGCATGGCCGTCTCCGACCTGCTGATGAGCCAGCGCCGTTGGGGCCAGACGCGCTGCCGCAAGTTCCTCGCCCAGATCCCGATGTCCGAGCAGAAGACGGTCGGCTCGATGACCGAGCGCCAGCGGCGCACGCTGGCGGCGATGCTCACCCCCAGTGGCTCGGTGACGATGGACAGCCCCTGGCTGACAGCAGGCGCGCCTCAGCTTGGCGCAGCTACGGGCAGCCGGATGAGAGCTTGACCTGCCACCAGCCGGCGAGCATCCCGATCAAGCCGAGGCGCGGACGTACCTCCCACACGCCACAATGCCCGTCGCCGAGATCGGCCACGGGCACGCGCACGAACTTGTAGCGTCCAGGTTCGAGCTTCATCCGCTGTAGCAGTGCCCGCGAGCGCTGCTCCAGCGCCCTACGCTCGGCGACCTGGCCGCGCACCTCGCCCACACGCAACGCAAGCCGGTCGCGCACGCGCTCCAGCTCGGCCAAGCTCAACAGGCGTGGCCCACTGAACACCTCCCCGCCCTCGTCGCGTGGAGAGATGTGCGGGAAGGTCTGTGCTACAAGGCCCGAGAGCTCGCGCTCGAGCTTTGCGACCTGCGTCCTCAGCGCCTCGCGCGCAGCCTGCTCGTCGGGCTCCGCACCGTGCTTGCCGAAGAAGCCGTCGCCCTTACGCTCTGTAGCGGCGCCAAAGACAAGATCGGTGTCGATGCGGTCGACCGTGAGCTGCTCGGATTGCACCATGCCCTGCTCCTCCCGTGGAAACGACCACACCGATGTTAGCTGCCCAGCACGTCGCGGTAAAGGCTTTTGGCGCCGTTGCCGGTCAGCCGCCGCCCAGGACCCGCCGTTCGCTCGCGTCGGTCAGCGCTCTGCGCCGCTCAACGCAGAGCGGCACGCCCACAGCGTCTCTTCGGCGTGCAGCGCAGGCACGCCGGCGACCTGCACGGCGAATAGAGCCAGCCGGCGCGTCTGCGAGTGCGGCTCGTGACCTGGGGCGAGCTGCCCGAAGAGAATTGCCAGTGGCCTGTCGGCGTCGGCGACGACGAGCCTGCCGCCTCCCAGGCTCGGTCCTTCGCGGTCTCGACCGAGACGCTCCTCGGCGCGGCTCACGCGAATGCCGAGCGGCCCGTTGACGGTGTCGGCGTCCAGCGCCCAAACCGGCACGGCGGTATCGATCAGGCCGATCGTGAGGATGTCGGCGAGCAGGCCCTCGGAGAGAAAGCCGCCTTCGAGCATGCGTTCGAGCACCGCCGCCTCGATCGGCGTCCTGGTCACATCCGGGTCGAGACCGATGTGGCGGAAGAAGACCCTGTAGGCGGCGGGAATCGGCTCTTGACGGACGTTCACCGCGCGCGCTCCGCGCCAGCGGTTGGACAGTTCGCGCAAGCGTGCCAGCACCGCGGGCGGCGAGCTGCCGGTGAGCGAGCTGCGCGGAGCGAGATCGATCGTGGTGCACATCAGCCCGAGCCCGGGCAGCTCCTGCTGCACCTCGCGCTCGCACCAGCCGCGCACGGGCTCCTCGCTCATCTCTGCCCGGGCCTCCAGCCGCGGGCGCGCGAGGCCGCCACCAGCTCGCTCACACGCGCGCGCAGCGTGGCAAGCGACGGCGTGCTCAGAAGCGCCGCGCTCTGCACCACGCCGCCTGGGTAGACGAACGTGATCTGTGGGCAGCTGACCATCGCGAAGAGCTCCCCGAGCCGTCCTTCCCCATCCACACCTACCGGCACCGTCAGGTGCTTTGAACGCACCAGATGCGCGACCGAAGAGGCTCCTTCTTTGATGGCGACGGCGGCAAAGCCGACCTGCGGAAAGGCGGGTGCAAGCTGCTGCAGATCGTCAAGAACCCCGGGGCAGGAGCCGGCCTGGAAGAACAGGGCGAGAACGACCGGTCCCCGTTCGTAGAGCTCACAGATGTTGAGGATTCCCTGTCCGCGCTCCGAGCACGCCGGCACAATGCCTGCCGACCCATCGTTGGCGTGCGTTGCGACGTCCACTTCGCCGGCAGGCCCACCGACCGCGTAGGGAGCCGCAAACGGCGGGATGCTGGCCCCGGGGCGGATGCTTGTGACACCTTTGTGGGGGCTGAGTGCGACGTGGATCGTGAAGGCGGTCAACAGGATTGCGGCCAGGATCACGACAAAGAGGCCGTAACGCGCCCCCGCGACTCCACGGTAAGGCGAGCCTCCCATTCCAGCAACCACGCCTCCCCCTCGACCGCCCACGCCTCCCTCTGGGCCGCGCGCTTCACTCTCGCGCCGGGGATGGTCGGGCTCGCCAGGGGCGGAGGAGCCGTCATCGGTCGGAGGTTCCGGCGAGCCGGTCCGGCTCATGGCGCGGTGAGCCCGCGCCGCCTTGCGCGCCGGCGCGGAGCGATGCTTTTGAGGGCACCCAGTCCGTCTCGGATCCGCTCGCTCAGCGGCTGCTCGCTTTCGGCGAGCACCACCGCGGCAGGCAGCGCTATCAGCACGCCGAGTAGCGAGACCGAGAGGTCGACGAGCGTGACCAGCCCGAAGTCGCGCAGCATCGCGATGTCAGACAAGACCAGCACGCCAAATCCCGCTATCGCGGTGACACCCGAGGCGGCGACGGCAGCGCCTGTGTAGCGGTAAGCGCGACGCAGCGCCTGCACCGTGGAGTGCCCAGCCAGGCGCTCTTGGCGATGGCGCTCCGATAGCAGCACGCTGAACTCGGTGGAGATCGCGATCACGAGCGCGCCGAGCGTGACCGACATCGGGTTGAGCGGGATGCGCAGCGCGAACACCACAAGCGCCGACCAACCTGTGGCTAGCACGATCGGAGCGAGCGGCACGAGCGCACGCCGACGGTCCCCCCTGAAGGCGGCGAGCAGGATCAACGCAACGGCGGCCAGCGCCACGAGCAGCGTGACCACGCGCCGCCAGGGCGAGGCGATCTGTGCTCCTGCTTCGGCGGCCAGCACCGACAGACCTACGAGCCGCGCGCTCACGCCGGCCGGTGGATGCAGGTTCGACTGCATCTCCTCGATCACCTGTTGCTGTTGTTGGAGGGGCATCGAGCGGATGCCGAACGCGAGCGTGGCGACGTGCCGGTCGGGCGTGATGACGTCCGCGGAGAAGTAGGGCGGCAGCGCCGCGAGCAGGGCATTGACCCGCTTCTGGGTCAGCTTGGCTGTAGAGCCTTCTTCTTCGTGAAAGAGGTCGGGCAGCGAGAAGGCGGGGCACAGTTGTGCCCGTCCACAGCCTTTCGCCGTGCTGTAGCCGAAGCGCTTGAGGATCGCGGCCTCATACCCGCTCATCCATTCGATCGTCGCGAGCTTCGTCAGCGCGTCCGAGCTGACCATCAGGTCGATCTCGCCGCCAACGCCGGTGACGCGTTCGAGCTCGCCCAGATTGTGCAATGAGGAGAGGTTCTGCGGCGCAAGCTTGGCGATGTCGGTTTGTACTTGCGTCTGGGTGTCCAGGCCCCAGCCGAGCGCGGCCAGCACGAGGCCGATCCCGAGCACGCGGCCTGGGTAGCGCACAGCACGGTCGAGCGCCATGTTCGAGACGAAGCGGCTGGCGGCGTTGTCGGTGAGGATCTCGCGCGCACCCCGCCAGGCAGGAGCAAGCGTTCCAAAAATGCCATGCCCCCTGCGCGCGCGGGGGGCATGGCGATTTGCGAGCACCAACGCTGCCGACCCTGCCGTCAGCGCACACAGGAAAGCGATCGCGACTCCCACCACCAGCAGCAGCCCGAAGCCACGCACCATCGGCACAGGCGAGAGCAAAAGCACGAGCAGGCCGCCGATGCTCGCGAGCACGGCCGTGGCGATCGTCGGTACACCGTGAAGCGCGGCTTGGCGAATCGCCTCGAGCGTGTCGCCGGCGCCGTCGGCACGAGCCTCCTCGACGCGCGACTGGAACTGGATCGCGTAGTCGACGGACAGACCGACCAGCACCGGCAGCACCGCGACCGAGGCCATCGTCAGCGACGCGCCCGAGAGCGCGAGCGCGCCGAACGTGAGCGCCGCCGCCAGCATCGCTATCGCCAACGGCAACAGGCGCGGGCGTCCCTTGAAGATGAGGCTCAACACCAGGGCCATCACAAGCAGTACCGCAAACAGCAACAGCTCGATCGAATGCGAGATCGAGCTCGTGACGTCGCTGACGATCACGGGCTCGCCGGTGACCAGGTAGGTCTCGCCGTTTTGCAGGTGCCACTGGCTCATCGCCACGGCCTGGCGAATCAGGCCGATTGCGTGCGAGCGCTGCGCTTCTGAGAGACCTGCCTTCAGGCGTATCGAGACGAGCGCCGCTTCACGACTGGGGAAGAGGTAGGCAAAGCGTTGGTTGGGGGTGCCTGAAGGCTTGCTCGGGTCGAACACGACCTTCGAGACGAATTCGTGGTCGTCCAGAGTGGGAGCGCTGCTCAGGCCATAGCGGATTGAAAGCGCGCTGACTTCGGCGGCAAAGCCCGCCATCGTCGCCTTGCGCGCTTCGGCGCCCAGCGTTGTCGCCGCTTGCGCACCCAGCCCGCTGGCGAGCGCCTTACGGTAGACGGCGCTCTGTGCCTGCTTGGCCTGCGCTTCGGCCTGGGCGCTGCGCGAGGCGAGCGCTTCGTCCACCCATACCGCCGCCTCGTTGAGGAACGTGCCGGGGCCGAACACCACCTTGACCGCTTTGCTGCGCATCAGCTGCCCGCATGGCCCGTTCACACCGCCCTCCTGGGGGAGAGCGGCAGCCGGCAGGCTCGGCGACATACAGCCCTCCAGCCCGACGAGCCTGTCGATGTCGGAGCTGAGCACGAGCTTACGCAGATCTCCCTTGACGAGCACCTCGACCGGCTCTTCGCCGAAGTGCTTGTAGAAGCTCTGAGTGTTCTTGTAGGTAGCGCTGGAGCTGCCTACAAGCGTGTCTGTGGCGGCCGTCGGACGCAGGCTGAGCGCAGCGATTGCACAGGCGATGCCAATCGCGGCGAACAACCCCAACGTCAGCAACGGGCGCCGCGCCGCGCGCAGCGCCAGCCTTGAGAAAAGCCTCCCCATAGTCACGTTTGAAGGCTAGCGCCGCGTCCGGTGGCCAAGCGCCGGACACGGCGGCTTAGAACGTGTTTCAAAAAGATCGGCACGCCCGCACCGCCCCTTGAAACACGTTCTTAGGAGGTCTTTCAAAATGACCTGCACGTCTCAATACCCCTTTGCTTGGACCCAGGTGATTTATTTAGGTACCTAACCTTTATCTATCCGTTCGCAAAAAGGGGGTGTTGGGAAGACCATTCAAAGACAAGCCATATCACCCCGGCGTTCACGATCCATGAACATCCCGCCACACAGCTCACCCTGAAAGGCGTCTTACTCCATCCCGAGGGGGCCCTGCGATTCGCCCGAGAGGAACTGGCGGACGAAGGCATTTTCGGAGTCGAACAGCTCTGCCGCGGGGCCGGACTCGACGATCTGTCCGCGCCACAGCACGGAGATGTGCTCGGCCACTCGCCGGGCGGACATGATGTCGTGGGTGATGACGACGTAGGTGCCGCCGTTCTCCTCGTGGACCTCTTTGATCAGTTCGCAGAGCAGCGCCGTGCGCACCGGGTCAAGTCCCGAGTCGGGCTCATCGAATAGCACGATCTCCGGGTCGAGCACCAGCGAGCGAGCGAAGCCGGCGCGCTTGCGCATCCCGCCGGAGAGCTCGTTGGGCATCTTCTCGCCGGCGTTGCCGAGACCGACCTCGCGCATGCGCGAGTTGACGATCTCGGCGATCTCCTCTTCGCCCTTCTCGGTGTGCTGGCGCAGCGGAAAGGCGATGTTGTCGTAGAGGTTCATCGAACCGAAGAGGGCGCCGTCCTGGAAGAGCACGCCAAACTTCTTGCGAATCTCGAACAGCTCCGCGTCGGGCAGGCTTGGGATCGAACGACCCTGCACGATCACGTCGCCCTCGTCGGGATAGAGCAGCCCGACTATGTGCTTGATGCAGACGGACTTGCCGGTTCCCGAGGGACCGAGGATCATCGAGATCTGACCCTCTGGCAGACCCATGTTCAGCCCGCGCAACACATGATTCGAGCCGAAGGACTTGTGAACTCCGATGAACTCGATCGCGTCGGGTACGCCCGTGGGGCGATTGAGCCCCATGTGGAACTCGGACTCCTCGCTCCCGCCTGCCTGCCCCCCGCTTGTGCCCTTCAGGGTGCGGTGGGGGGTCCCCTGTGCCGAGGAGTGATGCTCCTGCGCGATCGAGGGTTCTTCGGCGACGGGAAGCTCGCCGGCTCCCTGCGCCAGGGGGTCTACCTCGCCTGTGGGTATTCCCTCCTCGGGCCTGTGCCCTTCAGGGTGCGCGGCCATCTTTTCAACCTCCGATCGGGGCTTTCGGGTTGGCGCCCCAGAAGACCTGGGTGCCGAGCATTCCGATCAAGTGCACCAGGATTATGTTCAACACCATGGACTTAGCCGTGGCCGTGCCCACGCCTACAGGCCCACCACTGGCGTTGTAGCCGTAGTAACAGCCCACGAGCACGATCGCGGTGGCCATGAACATCGCCTTGATCAGGCTGTAGAGGAAATCGGGGGGGTTCTGGAACTGCCAGAAGATCAACAGGTAGCCGCCCGCTGAGACGGTGGCGACCTGCTCGACGACCGCGATGTAGGAGGCGAGGAAGGCCGCGCCGACACCGGCGAGGTACATGAAAGGGAGCACGACCCAAGCTGCCAGCAGGCGTGTGGCGCACAGGAAGGTGAGCGAGTCGATGCCCATCACCTCGAGCGCATCGATCTCATCGGAGATGCGCATCGCGCCCAGCTCGGCGACGATTCCGGTGCCGACCTTCGCGGCCATCATGTAGCCGAACGCGTACGGGATGATCTCGCGTAGATCGCACCACGCCGTGAAGACGCCCGCATAGGCAGGCGCGCCCTGAGCCTCGAGGAAGTAAGCGCCCTCGATGCCGCACTCCAACCCGAGCACGAACATCAAGGCCCAGATGATCAGCGTCGAGGAGACGATCAGGATGCCCGACTGGCGCAGCGCCTCGCCGAAGAAATGAAAGACGCGCAGACCCCAGACGTCGCGCACGATGTTGGCGCTGAAGCGGCCGATCTCGCCGGTCGCGGCGAGCCATTCGCGCGGTGTTACGAGGAGTTCGTTCATTACTTGATGACGAGGATGTTGGGATGCGTCGCCAGCAGCAGCTGCGTGTAGGCGTAGTCGAACGCGAAGATCGCCAGGAACGTGACGACGACGGCCTGGTTGACGGCGCGGCCGACACCCTCGGCGCCGCCGGAGGCGGTCATGCCCTTGTAGCAGCAGACGATCGCGATGATGGCTCCGAAGATCGTGGTCTTCAGCGCCGATCCCCACAGGTCGGTCGTGGAGGCGTTGGCGAACAGCGTGTCCCAGAAGGGGCCGAGCGGCTGGCCGTTGACGAGCTCGGCGAGAATGCCGCCGAACAGGCCGAAGAGGATCGCGTAGACGTTGAACAGGCCCGTCACCAGCATCAGCGCTAGGAAGCGCGGGACCACAAGGTTCTTGACCGGGTCGACGCCAAGTACCTGTAGCGCGTCCAGCTCCTCACGGATCTTGCGCGCACCCAGGTCAGCTGTAATCGCCGTACCGGCCACCCCGGCGAGCACGATCGCGGTCACATTGGGGCCGATCTCGCGAATAGCGGCGAGCACGAAGATGCCGCCCAAGCGATCCAGAGCACCGAAGATCGTGAGAAAGTTGGCAGCCTGCAGGCCCGGTGCGGCGTAGCAGATCGCAACCGTGGAGATCAGCAGCGGAAACCAGCACAGGCGCAGCGCGAATAGGAACTGCGAGACGAACTCGCCGCCGTACGGATAGGGCGGGCGCAGGGCAGAGACGATCGTCCTGCCAGTCAGGATCATCATGTCCCCGATTTCCTCTAGCAGACTCCTAGTCGGTAGGAAAGCCCGCTCGGCTGCACTGCGCACCATCTCAACCCTCCTCGGGGGACGCCGATATCTGCGCCCCCAAACTTTACCGACCCGCGTCTCCAACTCTACGCGATCGGCAGGCCGAACGCCACCGGCAGCGCGCCCGACCGCCATCGACCTTCCAGCGCAACAGCCACCGGCACTGATATCGTGGCGCTCGCTGTGAGGGTGGGAAAGTCGCTTCCAGGGGTATCGCTCGTCGTGTGCGGCGCGATGCTTGCCGTACTGATGGGCGGCTGCGGCGGGGCGCAGCGCAACGCCCACGAAGTGGCAGCCACCTACCCGGTGGAAGTCCTCACGGCCAGGTTCCCCGCCAGGCAGGCGATCGCGCGCGACGAGCGCTTCACGTTGGTGGTGCGCAACGCCGGTGTGCGCACGATCCCCAATATCGCGGTGACGCTCGACTCGTTCTACTACACGAGCACCTATCCAAAACTGTCCGTGCGCAAGCGACCTGTTTGGATCGTGAACACAGGTCCGGGAAGGGTCGCCACCAGCCCACCGGTACAAACCGAGGAAGTCAACCCGCCCGGCGGCGGCGAAACGGCCTTCGTCAACACCTGGGCGCTCGGGGCGCTTGCTCCCCACGCCAGCCGCTTCTTCATATGGCATGTGACGCCCGTCAAGGCGGGGGTGCACACGGTGCACTACACCGTGGCAGCGGCCCTCGACGGCAAGGCGCTCGCGCGCTTGGCCGGTGGCGGGCTGGCCACGGGCAGCTTGACCGCGTCGATTGCTCCCGCTCCCCCGCGCACGCACGTCAACCCGGAAACGGGCGAGATCGAACCGGGACCGCACCCAGCCTTCGTGAAGGAACAGCCCGCTTCCGAATAGTCATTCTGTTGTCGACATCGGCGCATGCGCCGATGTCCGGGACGGTGCATGCACCGTCCCGCGGAGGCGCGCATGCGCGCCTCCGTTCCCGATATGGACGAATGTCGAAAGATCGCCTACGAGCTTTCGCCAGGTGAGCGCTACTCGCGCGCACGCTGGAGGCTACGATGCGAGGCCGCCCCAAATGCTTAGGACAAAACAGGAGGAGTAGAGCCTACTCATGCCAAAGAGCCGCCAGCAGAATGTGACAGCCGCGCAGTGGAGCGCCAACGGGAGCGCGCTCGGCTCGCTCGACCTGACGCTTCCCGGCAACCAGATCTTCGCGTCGAACGTGTTCAGCGTGGCGGTGCAGCGCCGCCGCTTGCCCAAGCACGTGTTCAAGGCGCTGCAGCGCACGCTCGAGCGCGGCGAGGCGCTCGACACGACGCTCGCCGACGCCGTCGCGCAAGCGATGAAGGAATGGGCGATGGAGAAGGGCGCCACCCATTACACCCACTGGTTCCAGCCGCTCACCGGCTCCACCGCCGAGAAGCACGACTCCTTCTACGGACCCGCCGGCGACGGCACCGCGATCGCCGAGTTCTCCGGCAAGGAGCTGATCCAGGGCGAGCCCGACGCGTCGAGCTTCCCCACGGGCGGCATCCGCGCGACGTTCGAGGCACGCGGCTACACCGCCTGGGATCCGACCTCGCCCGCGTTCATCCTGGAGAACCCCAACGGCGCGCTGCTGTGCATTCCGACAGCCTTCACCTCGTGGACCGGCGAGGCGCTGGACAACAAGATCCCGCTGCTGCGCTCGATGGATGCACTGTCGGGGGCGGCCGTTGGAGCGCTGGAGCTGCTCGGCGCGGACGGCGCGACGCGCGTGTTCACGACAATCGGTTGCGAGCAGGAGTACTTCCTGATCGACGAGCAGTACTACTTCGAGCGCCCGGACCTGCTGACCACGGGACGCACGCTGTTCGGCGCCAAGCCGCCGAAGGGGCACGAGCTCGACGACCACTACTTCGGCTCGATCCCCGAGCGCATCCTTGCGTACATGCTCGAGTGCGAGGTGGAGCTGGCCAAGCTGGGCGTGCCGATCAAGACGCGCCACAACGAGGTCGCGCCGAACCAGTACGAGGTGGCGCCGATCTTCGAGAACTCAAACGTCGGCGCCGACCATCAGATGCTGACGATGCAGATCCTGCAGAACACGGCACGCCGCTACGGCCTCGTTTGTCTCCTACACGAGAAGCCGTTCGCGGGCGTGAATGGGTCGGGCAAGCACAACAACTGGTCGATGGGCACCGACACTGGGCTGAACCTGCTCGACCCAGGCGATACACCCGAGGCGAATCTCAAGTTCCTGTTCTTCTGCGCCGCTGTCATCCAGGCGGTGAACAAGCATCAGGCGCTGTTGCGCGCATCAATCGCCAACGCCGGGCAGGATCACAGGCTCGGCGCGAACGAGGCGCCGCCCGCGATCATCTCGATCTTCCTGGGCGCCGATCTCGAGAAGGTCTTCACAGCGATCGAGGCGGGCAAAGTGCAGCCGTCCAAGCCGGGGTCGTTCCTGGGTCTTGGCACGCCGGTGCTGCCGCCGCTGCCGTTGCACGGCGGCGATCGCAACCGCACCAGCCCGTTTGCCTTCACCGGCAACAAGTTCGAGTTCAGGGCACTCGGCTCGAGCCAGTCGCCGGCACTGCCGAACACTGTGCTGAACACGATCGTGGCGGAGTCGATCGACGAGCTTGCCGACAAGCTGAAGACGGCGCTCAAAGCATCCGGGGCGACGCTCGAGAAGGCCGTTACGAAGGTCGTCAAGGACGTGTGGTCGGCGAACAAGCAGGTTGTGTTCGACGGCGACGGCTACTCCGAGGAGTGGCACAAAGAGGCCGAGAAGCGCGGCCTCGCGAACCTGCGTACGACCCCCGACGCGCTGCCGTGGCTTCTCGACAAGCAGACCGTAGCGGCCTTCAAGAAGTACAAGGTGCTCTCCAAGCGCGAGCTGGAGTCGCGCCTGGAGGTGTTCACCGAGCAGTACGCGGTAAAGATCAACATCGAGTCCGAGACGGCAGCACAGATCGCGCGCACGATGCTCTTGCCGGCGGCCGTGAGGTACCTGGGCGAGCTGAAGGCCACGGGCCTCGAGGAGCTCGTCGAGGAGGTCGAGCCGCTCGTGAAGGAGCTCCAGTTCGCGATCGTCAAGCTGGAGGACGCCAACCTGAGCGACAACCAGCCGGACAGCTCGGCGATGAAGTGGGCCGTCTACATGCGCGACACGACGATCCCCGCGATGGACGATGTGCGCGACGTAGCCGACCGTTTGGAGAAGCTGGTCGCCGACGATCTCTGGCCCTTGCCGAAGTACTCGGAGATGCTGTTCATTAAGTAACTAAGTAACGCAGCGATGCCCCGGTAGCCCTGACACAGGCGTGTCAAGGTTGCCGGGGCGCTGCTAGCATCCGTGCCGATGGCACGCGATTACCTGCAGGCACTGCGCGAGAAAGTCGTCGTCTATGACGGCGGCATGGGCGCGACGCTCGAGCAGTTCGAGCTGACCGCCGAGGACTACGGGGGTCTTGCGGGTAAGTGCCACGAGGCGCTCGTGCTCAACCGTCCGGATGTGATCGAGGGCGTGCACACCTCGATGCTCGAAGCGGGCGCGGAAGTGCTCGAGACCGACACCTTCCAAGCCTCGCGCCTGAAGCTCGAGGAGTGGGGGCTCGCCGACTACACGGTCGAGGTCAACACCAAGGCCGCGGAAATCGCGCGCAAGGCCGCCGGCGAGCATCGCTTCGTGGCCGGCTCGATCGGCCCCACGGGATTCCTGCCCGCATCGGAAGACCCCACCCTTGGACAGATCCGCTTCGGCGAGCTGGTCGAGATCTTCGCCGAGCAGGCGGGGGGACTGATCGACGGCGGCGCCGACCTGCTGATCATCGAGACCGCGCAAGACATCCTCGAGGTGAAGGCCGCGGTGTTCGGCGCGCGTGCCGCATTCAAGAGCACCGGCAGGACACTCCCGATCCACACCTCGGTGTCGCTGCTGCCCAACGGCGGCAAGATGCTGCTCGGCACCGACATCTCCGCCGTGCTGTGCACGCTGGAGGCGTTGCGGGTGGACGTGATCGGGCTCAACTGCTCGACCGGCCCGCAGGACATGCGCGACGCGATCCGCTTCCTTGGCGAGCACTGCCCAGTGCCGGTGGCGTGCATCCCCAACGCCGGCCTGCCCTTGCAGGGCCCCGACGGCGAGACGATCTTCCCGGAGAAGCCGGAGCCGCTGGCGGAGGCGCTCGGAGAGTTCGTCGAGCGCTACGGCGTTGGCGTAGTGGGCGGCTGCTGCGGAACCACTCCAGAGCACATCAAAGCGATCGCCGAGCGCGTGGCCGGACGCTCGGTAGCACCCCGTCCCGCGCCCCGTCCTCCCCATCTTTCCTCGATGATCGCCGCGACCGCGCTCGTGCAGGAGCCGCGCCCGACGATGGTCGGTGAGCGCGTCAACTCGCAAGGCTCGCGCAAGGCCAAGGAGCTGCTGCTTGCCGACGACTACGACGGGCTCGTGCAGATCGCCGAGGATCAAGTAGCCGGTGGTGCGCACGTACTCGACCTGTGCGTGGCCCTCACCGAGCGCTCGGACGAGGACGAACAGATGCGGCTGTTGGCCAAGCGCATCTCGTTGACGCAGGAGCCGCCGATCCAGATCGACTCGACCGAGCCCGAGGTGATCGAACGCGCGCTCGAGCAGATCCCCGGCAGGGCGATCGTCAACTCGGTGAACCTCGAGGCGGGCCGCGACAAGCTCGACCGCGTGGTTCCGGTCGCGCTCGCGCACGGGGCCGCGCTGATCGCGCTCACGATCGACGAGGTCGGGATGGCCAAGACCGCGCAGCGCAAGGTCGAGATCGCCGAACGGATAAAGGGGCTGTGCTGCGATGAGCACGGGCTCGATCCGCAATTGCTGATCTTCGACTGCCTGACGTTCACACTGACGACGGGCGATGAGGAGTGGCGACCGTCGGCCGTGGAGACGATCGAGGGGATCAGGCGCATCAAGTCCGAGATCCCCGACGTGAAGACATCGCTGGGGGTCTCCAACGTGTCCTTCGGCGTCTCGCCGGGCGCGCGCGCGGTGCTCAATTCCGTGTTTCTGCACCACTGCGTCGAGGCGGGTCTCGATCTGGCGATGGTCAACCCCAACCACATCACCCCGTACTCCGAGATCTCAGACGAGGAGCGCGAGCTGGCGGACGACCTTGTGTTCAACCGCCGCGAGGACGCGCTCGAGCAGTTCATCGCGCACTTCGAGTCAAAGGGCGAGCAGGAGGCACAGACGAGCGCCAACCCGACCGAGGGGATGGAGCCCGAGGAGGCGCTGCACTTCCACATCCTGCGCCGGCGCAAGGAGGGCGTTGAGGATTGGATCGACGCATCTGTGGAGAAGATCGGCGCGGTTCCCACCCTCAACACGGTGCTGCTCCCGGCGATGAAGGAGGTCGGCGACAAGTTCGGCGCCGGCGAACTGATCCTCCCGTTCGTGCTCCAATCCGCCGAGGTGATGAAGAAGGCGGTCGCGCGCCTGGAGCTGTATCTCGACAAGATCGAGGGCTACACGAAGGGCACCGTGGTGCTCGCGACCGTGTTCGGCGACGTGCACGACATCGGCAAGTCGCTCGTCAACACGATTCTCACCAACAACGGCTACACGGTGATCGACCTCGGCAAGCAGGTACCGATCCAGACGATCCTCGACGCCGCCCAGGAGCACGAAGCGACAGCGATCGGACTGTCGGCGCTGCTCGTGTCCACAAGCAAGCAGATGCCGGCGTGCATCCAGGAGCTTCATTCAAAGGGCATGCAATATCCAGTGCTGATCGGCGGCGCCGCGATCAACCGCGCCTTCTCCTACCGCGCGCTGTACCCGGGTGGCAAGGAATCTGAGGAGCAGTACGCGCCGGGCGTGTTCTATTGCAAGGACGCCTTCGAGGGCCTGTCTGTCATGGACCAGTTGATCGACGCTGGCACGCATGAAGCGCTATTGGAGAAGCTGCGCGCCGGGGCCACCACATTTCGCGAAAAGGGCGAGGAGCCCGTTGAGAAACTGAACTTCGCTGACGACTCGGTGCGCTCGAACGTCACCACGCATGCCCCCATCCCCACCCCTCCATGGCTGGGTGTCAGAGAGGTGCCGGTGGACATGGACGAGGTGTACTCGCACCTCGACACGCACGTGCTGTTCAAGCTGCACTGGGGCGGCAAGGGCGTGAAGGGCGACGCGTGGCGCGAGCTCGTGGACGAGAACTTCCGCCCGCGCCTGGAGCGCATGTGGGCAGAGCAGGACTACCTGCATCCGCGCGCGCTGCTGGGCTTCTTCCCGTGCTACACGCAGGGCAACGACATCGTGGTGCTCGACCCGCGTGTCGCCGACCGTGACTCGGGCCTTGACCCCGCCGATCCCGCGGCGGAGTTGACGAGGTTCGTCTGCCCACGCCAGCCGAAGGGCGATCGCATCTGCCTTGCCGATTTCTACAGACCCGCCGTGAGCGCCGACGGTGAGCCTTCAGCGCAAGGCGGACCGCCCGCAGAGCTCGACGTGATCGCGGTACAGGCGGTGACGGTCGGCTCGGAGGTCACCGAGCTGATGGCCAAGCTGGAGGCAGACGGCGAGTTCGCCGAGCAGCTGTTCGTACACGGCCTCGGCGTGCAAACCGCCGAGGGTCTGGCCGAGTGGTTGCATTGGAAGGCGCGCGAGATGCTCGCGATCCCAAGCACGCAGGGGCGGCGCTACTCGTGGGGCTACCCCGCCGTACCGGAGCAAGCCGAGCACCTGAAGGTCGAGAAGCTGCTCGACCTCGAGCAGATCGGCATGACGATCTCAGACGGCTACGCTCCGATACCCGAGCAGTCAACGCTCGCGCTCGTCGCCCACCACCCGCAGGCGATCTACTTCGGCACGCGCCAGGGCAGGCTCTTGCCCAATGGCTCACCCGATGACGTGATCAAGGGCTCCTACCGCGATCCGTCGCTGTCGACCTTCACCGGCTCGGCGACACTCGAGGAGAGCGATCCGCCGGATGGCGCGGTCGAACAGGAGGACGAGCCCGTCATGGTGGGCGAGAGCAGCTGAGCCCCACGGTTCCGTCCCCCTCACGGGACAGGCGAGTCAGAGGATCAGCCGGCGACCGCTGGCGCCTGAGCTATCAAGGCCAACTTCTCTGCACGCGACAAACGCTTGATCTGCATCTCCTCACGCAATGCCGCAGACCGATCGGCCATCGGGAACGCGGCGATCAATTCGACAGGCCTTCTGCTGGCGGTATAGCGACTTCCCTTGCCCGCAGAGTGTTGGGCCAAGCGTCGCTCCAGGTTACTGGTCCAACCCGTATAGAACGAGTCATCGGAGCAACGCAATATGTAGACCCATGCCTCAACCATGAGCTAAAGCATGCTTGCCCCCCAGAGGGGGGTAGACCCAGGCGTCGCTCATCGATCTCGATTCCGCACCGCGGGCGTGACTCCTGCGCGCGTGCGGCCGCTCCTCAGGACTTGACTTGCGAGGGCGCGCGTCGCGAGGCGCCCGGCAACGGGGACAGCTTGACCTGGGAGGCGTGCATCGTGCGCAGGCGCACGTCCTTCCAGGAGAGCCCCTCGTTGACGAGCGCGGGCATGCCCATGATCACCGCGGTGGCGACCTCGACAGCCTGCAACACGATCCCGTAGGCAAGCGCGTCGGCCGAGGGCACGTGGTAGGCCCCGGCAAGCACCGCCACACACGCGGCCTGGAACACGCCGACATTCGCCGGCGTGGCGGGGATCACCGCCGTGACGTTGACCGCGAACAGGACCGCCGCGGCCGCACCGAAGCCGACCTTGCTGTCGAGTCCCAGCGCAATCAACAACAGCCAGCAGGACAGCCACTGAAGTCCCCACGCGGACAGCTGGAGCACTGTGGCGGTGGCCGCCTGGCGCGGGTTGCGAAACACGCGCAGGCCCGCACGCACGCGCACGAGCGCCGCGCGCACATTCGCGAGCAGCCGCCCCAGGCGCCGCG
>JBAQGH010000124.1:0-1926 GCA_049287685.1 Solirubrobacteraceae bacterium
CGCCGCGGCAGCGCCGCGGCGAGTACCGGCAGGACGGCCCGCACGCACGAGGGCGCCGGGATACCGCCAGCCGACTGATCGAGGCATACGAACACCTGCGGCGGCAAAGCCCTGACGGGCGCTTCACAAACCCCCAGCTCGTCACGCGAGCCAACGTCGCCCTAGAGACACTCTTCCAGCAGTTCGGTAGAAAGGGCGGCCTGCGCTGGGCCACGGATGCTGTGGCTGCGATCCGGCTTCCAGCGCTGTGGGCCGAACTCGGCATGGCCGAGCCGGGAGCGCCGCTCGATCAGGTCAGGGCCGCTGGCCGCGAGTATCTGCGGCTCGCGCTCGCGCACCCGGCGCCAATGCGAACACTGGTCCATCCCGCCGAACTCGATGAGCTTCTGCGGCCGAAGGATCCGCGCCGCTACCGAACGCTGCAAGAACTGACGGCGGCGCTCACGCGCCGCGCAGCCGAGCAGGACCAACTCATCGAACGAGCCCTCACCAACCCAATGCTGCTCGACTCCGCGGAGGCGGTCAACGTGCCCGAGGCGGTCGCGGCGCTGAGGGCCGCGTGGTTGCGCGTCGCCATGAGCGCGTGGCAGCTTGACGCCAAGCCGAACGACGAAGGGCTATTCCAGGAGATAGCCGCCAGCACCGACGCGATCCTCAGCGCTCCCTCAACCGCTTTCCCCGCCTAGCGCTGTGTTGTACCGCGTCCTCGTACCCACCGAGCCCAGCAACGCGATCCCGCGCGGCGCCGCCGTCATCGAATGGCGTCGCTCTGGCAGCACGGCCCACGGCCGCGTGTACGCCGACAGGGAGCAGTACGGCGAGCTGTGCGCCCAAGCGATCCGGCAGGGCCTACTGGTAGCGCTCCCCGACGGCTGCGCTGAGGTCGGCTTCTACGACGAGGTCGACGGCGAACTGCGCGTTCACGACCGAGGGCTCGCGCTCCTCGAGCGGTGGCTCGGCCGGCCCGTCAGCCGGAGCGATCTTGAGGCGCACGAGACCAGATCGACACGGCGCGCGCAGGCCCGCCGTCTCTTCCTTCAAGGGCGCTTCGCTGATGCGTCCAAGATCGACCCGCGCATGGGCTTCTAGATGGTGGGGCGAACATGATCTACGTGAACACTGATGCGTCCTTCCGCGACGGGTGGGCCGGGATTGCCTACCAAAGCGACCGCCTCGACAGCAAAGACCGGCTCGTGGAATGCAAGAACAACGTCGAGGCTGAGCTGCGAGCGCTCTTGCTAGCGATGAGCGCCGCCGAGCAGGCCAAACTCTCCAACGTCATCTTCAGGACCGACTGCGAGTCCACGGCCCGACCGCACATCGGCGACAGCGAGCATCTTCGGCCCCTGCGCGCGGAGGCATGTCTCTACCTGGCCAGGCATCAGCCGGGATGGGCGATCCTCCAAATCTCCCGCGCCGAAAACGTGCTCGCCCACGCGCTCGCGCGGAAAGCACGCCGATCCCACGACGACATATCGGTCAGCGTTGACAGCCAGGTTGCCGAGGCGCTGATCGAGCGAGCGGGAATCGCCGAGCTGACCAATGGCCACTGGCGGGTAGCGCCCGGCCAACACGAGATGAGCATCGTCGGGGCGCTGAGCGCCGCCCTCGTGAAGCTCGCCACCGTAGGCGCGAATACCGCGAGCTGACCACAGCCGCGAGGATCCGTGGGCCACGTACTACGTGGTGCGCAGCCACCGCAGCCTCAGCTTCGCTCAGGCAGAGTCGAGGAGTCGTGCCGCATGAGCGACCGCCAGAAAGCTGACGCCGCCCCAGACCGAAGATCGGCTCCTCACCCCGCCCGCCGGTAGCGGATGTGCGTGGCGAGCGGAGAGTGGAGCACCTCGACCGGCTCGAACCCGAGGGACTCGACTCCGTCGAACAGCCGCTCGCCGGACCCGAACAGGACGGGGACCACGTCGAGCG
>JBAQGH010000125.1:0-25040 GCA_049287685.1 Solirubrobacteraceae bacterium
GTGCATGCACCGTCCTCTGTCGTGCCACATGTGGCACGACACGGGAGCGCACATGTGCGCTCCCGACTCCCTTCTCGGCTTTCAAATTCATGTGCCCGGCGGTCGGTCGGCACTGCGCCGGGTCGAACGCAGGCTCAAGTAAGCGCATGTGGCGTCCGTGCTCACGTCGATAGTCTGCGCGCGTGCGCCGCACCCCTCTCTATGACCGGCATGTCGCAGCCGGAGCGAAGCTTGTGGACTTCGCCGGTTGGGAGATGCCTGTCCAGTACCCCGATGGCGTGCGCGCAGAGCACATGGCAGTGCGCGAGCGCTGTGGCATCTTCGACGTCTCGCACATGGGCGAGATCGAAACCGTCGGTCCGGGCGCTGAGGCGCTGTTGCAGCGACTGCTCTCAAACGACGTCGCGAAGATCGCGATCGGCGGCGCGCAGTACAGCGTCTTGTGCGACGAGCAGGGCGGTGTGATCGACGACCTCTTCACCTATCGCATGGAGCCAGAGCGGTATCTGACCGTGACCAACGCTTCGAACCACGAGCGTGACCTCGCCTGGTTTCGCTCGCACGCAGGCGACTTTGACGTCGAGCTGCACGACCGCATCGACGATTACGCGATGCTCGCCGTCCAGGGTCCGCTGGCGCGCGAGATCGTGCAGGCCGTCTCGGACGCGCCTTTGCCTGCTCGCATGACGACGGCTACGCGTCGGCTAGCCGACGCCAAGGTGCTCGTGTGCGGCACCGGCTACACCGGCGAGGACGGCGTCGAGCTGTTGCTCGCGCCCGGCGATGCGCCGCTGCTGTGGGACGAGCTATGTCGCCGTGGCGCCACACCGGCAGGCCTGGCCGCGCGCGACACGCTGCGCCTGGAGGCCTGCTTTCACCTGTACGGCAACGACCTGAGTCTCGAGCGCAACCCGATCGAAGCGGGTCTTGGCTGGTGCTGCCGCGAGGACACGAACTTCATCGGCTCGGAGCCGATCCACGCGGCGCGTGCGGCTCTTTTGTCCTCTGACACTTCGCTACAGGCAGAGCCGGTGGCGAGCCCTGCCGGCAGGCCGCCGGAGAAGCTCGTGGCGTTCGAAATCGAAGGTCAGGGAATCGCCCGCCAAGGCAATCCGATCGTGGGCGGTGGCGTGGTCACCAGCGGCACGCTCTCGCCTAGCCTGGGCGTTGGCATCGGCATGGCCTATGTCCCCGCCGAGCAAGCAGCTGTCGGCACCGTGCTCCAGATCGATGTCCGTGGCAAGATTCGCCCGGCGATCGTCAAACAGAAGCCGCTCTATCGAAAGGCCAGTTGAAATGTCGAGCTATCCAGACGACCTGCTCTACCACCCCGAGCACGATTGGGCGCGGCTGGACGCCGAGGACCCGGACGTAGCGGTGCTTGGCATCACCTGGTTCGCGCAGGATGCCCTCGGTGAGGTCGTGTTCTTCGACCCGCCTCAGCCTGGCACGATCGTCCACAAGGACGAGCCCTACGCCGAGGTCGAGTCCGTCAAGGCGGTCTCCGATGTTGTCGCGCCGCTGTCCGGTGAGATCGTCGAGGTCAATGAGAAGCTCGCCGACAGCCCCAACGCGATCAACGATGACCCCTACGGCGAGGGCTGGCTCGTGAAGGTGCGCATGTCCGATCCCACCGAGCGCGAAGCGCTGCTCGACGCCGACGCCTACAGCGCGACGCTGGGCGCCTGACGGGAGCCGTCGCGCTCAGCGGCTAGGCTCAGATCACTTGACTCAGTACACCTCAGTCACCGACAGCGACCTCGCGGCGATGCTCGCGGCGATCGGGGTCTCCTCCGTGCAGGAGATCTTCGATCGTCAGATCCCGCGGGACGTGCGTCTCGCGCGCCCGCTCGACTTGCCCGACGGCAAGAGTGAGCAGGAGGTCTACGAGCACCTGCGCGCGCTTGCCGCGAACAACGTCAGCGCCGAGGACGAGCTGTGCTTCCTCGGTGCCGGGATGTATGACCACTACGTGCCTGCGATCGTGGACATGCTGATGGAGCGCTCGGAGTTCCTGACGCCCTACACGCCTTACCAGCCGGAGATCTCACAGGGTGGCCTGCAGGTGATGTTCGAGTACCAGACGGCGATCTGCGAGCTGACGGGACTGCCGGTCTCCAACGCCTCGGTATACGAGGGCCCAAGCGCCGTTGCCTCGGCCGGTTATCTGGCAAAGCTCCACAACGGCCGCGGGCGCTTTGTCGTCTCCGCCGGGCTACACCCGCACACGCTCGCGACGCTGCGCACGTACGCGCACGGCTACGGCATCGAGGTGGTCGAGGTCCCGCTTCGCGACGGCGTCACCGATTCCGACGCGTGGGCGTCGGCGATCGACCAGGACACGAGCGCCGCGATCTTCGCCCAGCCCAACTTCTACGGTGCCGTCGAGGACGCCGCGGCTTTGTCCGCGGCAGCGAAGGTCGCGGGCGGCGAGCAGCTGGTCACGATCGCCCAGGTGGACCCGATCGTGCTCGGCATCCTCGCCCCGCCGGGAGAGTGCGGTGTGGACGTCGCCGTGGGCGAGGGTCAGTCGCTCGGTAATCGCCTGGACTTCGGCGGCCCATCGTTTGGCTTCTTCGCGGCGCGCGAGGATTATTTGCGCCGGATGCCCGGGCGTATAGCTGGAGAGACGACGGACGTGGACGGCCGCCGCGGCTTCGTGCTCACGCTGCAAACGCGCGAGCAGCACATCCGCCGTGAGAAGGCCACCTCCAACATCTGCACCTCGCAGGCGCTCAACGCGTTGGCGGGCGTCGTCTACCTGTCGTGGCTCGGGAGGCAAGGATTCGTCGAGCTGGGACAGCTGCTGCTCAGGCGCGCTCACTACGCGCGCGAGGAGCTGTGCGCGCTCGAGGGCGTCGCTCCATTTCATTCACAGCCGGTCGTGCGCGAGTTTGCCGTGCGCCTTGACGCGGACGTGGCGTCGGTGCGCTGTCGTTGCATCGAGCGTGGGGTCAACCCTGGCGCCGACCTGTACGCGCTCACAGGCCGCGAGCAGGACCGCGGTGGACTGCTGGTGGCGATAACCGAGCGGCGCTCGCGTGCCGATATCGATCGCCTCGTCGAGGTGCTTGGCGAGGCTGTTCTCGCCGAGCGGCGGGCAAACGGCGATGCCAGGCGCCAGGTCGAGGCGGGTGTCCCGGTATGAGCGAAGGTACTTGCCCAGCGCGTGTGCGCGGGAGCCGGTCGGCTTCAAGGGGTGTGTGGGTATGAACGAAAACCTTCGTGCCCCCCGCGCGCGCAGGGGTAGGCCACCCGCGCAGAGCACCGACACGGCCTTGCAGCGTGAGCAGGCGGTGACAATCTTTGAGCGCGGCGCCCCGGGCCGGCGCGCGTTCCAATGCCCTGACGTCGACGTTCCCGACGTGTCGCTCGACGAGCTTTTGCCTGCTCACTTGCGCCGGACGGAGCCGCCGCGCCTGCCCGAGGTCTCAGAGCCCGAGATCGTGCGCCACTACGTGCGCCTCTCCAAGCGCAACTTCGACCTGGACTCCGGCTTCTACCCGCTCGGCTCGTGCACGATGAAGCACAATCCACGCCTGCACGAGCGTGTTGCTGCGCTCCCCGGCCATGCGCGCCTGCACCCGCTACAGGACCCCGAGCGCGCCCAGGGTGCGCTCGAGCTGATGTGGAACCTCGAACGGGCGCTCTCGGAGGTCTCCGGCCTGCCGCACGTGTGCCTGCAGCCCTCTGCCGGCTCCCATGGCGAGTTGGCGGGAGTGCTGCTCACTCGCGCTTACCACGAGGCGCACGGGGAGACGCGCCACAAGGTGCTCACGCCCGACACGGCTCACGGCACCAATCCGGCGACCGTCACGATGGCCGGCTTCGATGTCGTCAAGATCGCCACAAATCCCGACGGCGGCGTGGACCTCGATGACTTGCGTGCCAAGGCCGACAGCGACGTGGCCTGCCTGATGCTGACCAACCCCAATACGCTCGGGCTGTTCGACTCGAACATCCAGGAGATCGCGCGGATCGTGCACGAGGTGGGGGCCACGCTCTACTACGACGGCGCTAACCTCAACGCGGTCATGGGCATCTCGCGCCCTGGTGACATGGGCTTTGACATCGTGCACTTCAACCTGCACAAGTCCTTCACCCAGCCGCACGGGGGAGGCGGACCGGGCTCTGGGCCGATCGCCGTGTCCGAGCGGATCGAGTCGTTCCTGCCGGTGCCACGGATCGTGCGCACCCGAGGGGGCACAAGCAACGAGGGATCCAACGGGTCGGGCCCTCGGTTCGATCTGGTCGAGGAGTGGCCCGGCGCCAAGTCGATCGGCCGCCTGCGCGGCTTCCAGGGCAACTACGGCTGCTTCGTGCGCTCCTACGCCTACATCTGCTCGCTGGGCGCCCGGGGCCTGAAGGACGCCTCCGAGACGGCGGTATTGAACGCCAACTATCTGCTCGCGCGGTTGCGAGAGTTGGGCGTGTCAGAGCATCTGCCGCTGGCCTATGGGGATCTCTGTCTGCATGAGTTTGTGCTCTCAGGCGGTCCCATGAAGCGCAACCTGAAGATCAAGACGCTCGACCTCGCCAAGCGTCTGCTCGATTACGGCTACCACCCGCCGACCGTGTATTTCCCGCTGCTCGTCGAGGAGGCCTTGATGGTGGAGCCGACCGAGACCGAGACCAAGGAGACGCTCGACGGCTTCGCCGAGGCGCTTGCCGAGCTGTTGCGCGAGGCCGCCGAGGACCCCGAGATCGCTCTGCACGCGCCGTACACGACACCCGTGCGCAGGCTCGACGAGGTCGGCGCGGCCAAGCATCCGGTCATCCGCCAAAAGCTTTGACGCTCGCGCCCGCGCCCCTGCCGGCTGGGCCGGCTTCCCTGTAGCCTGGCTCGCCGTGCGCATCTTCTCCGGCATCCAGCCCACGGGCACCAAGCATCTCGGCAACTACATCGGCGCGATCCGTCAGTACGTGCAGGGTCAGGAGCGCGGCGAGGGGCTGTATTGCATCGTGGACATGCACGCCACCACGGTCGCCTACGACCCGCTGCAGCTGCGTCGCAGCGTGTATGACCTGACCGCGCTGCTGCTCGCCGCGGGCCTCGACCCCGCCCGCTGCATCCTGTTTCGTCAGGGCGACGTGCAGGAGCACACGGAGCTGTGCTGGCTGTTGTGCTCGGTCACCGAGCTTGGGCGCCTGCAGCGCATGCATCAGTTCCGCGACAAGTCCGTGGCACAGCGCGAGCTGGTCTCCGCTGGGCTGCTCGTGTATCCGGTTCTGCAGGCCGCCGACGTGCTCGCCTACCGCGCCGACGAGGTGCCCGTGGGCGAGGACCAGCGCGAGCACCTAGAGCTGATGCGTGACGTCGCGCGGCGTTTCAACGTGCGCTTTGGGGAGGGCAAGGAGGTGCTGGTCGTACCCGAGCACCGCATCCCCGAGGTCGGCGCGCGGATCATGGACCTGCAGGACCCCTCGCGGAAGATGTCCACGACATCTGGCTCCGAGCAGGGCACCGTGCACGTGCTCGACGAGCCGGCGGCGATCCTCAAGAAGCTCAAGAGCGCCGTGACCGACTCCGGCCGCGAGATCGAACGCTCGCACGAGAAGCCCGGCGTCTCCAATCTGATCGAAATCCTTGCCGTTGCGCGGGACGTCTCACCCGAGCAGGTCGAAGCCGAGATGCGCGACGCGCGCGGCTACGGCGATCTGAAGCTGGCGGTTGCCGAGGCGGTCGTCGCGATGCTGGCGCCGGTACGCGAGCGCTACGTCGAATTGCGCTCTGACGAGGACGCGTTGGAGCGAGTGCTTGCGGACGGGGCGCGGCGCGCGGGCAAGATCGCTGCCGGCACGCTCGCCGACGTGCGTGAGCGTATGGGCGTAGGTCCGCCGCGCACGAGCTGAGGGTCGGGTGGTTGGTGCTCGATTTGCCGATGCCCCCCGCGCGCGCGGGGGGCATCGCCTTTTTCGAAGACAACAGGCGATGCGGCTCGCGCCGTCGGGAGCGATCGATACGGTAGGCGCATGACGCTCCCCGCGCTCGACCTCGACCTCGAGATATTCAGCGGCCCGTTCGACCTGTTGCTCGCGCTCGTCTTGCGCGAGGAGGTGGACCTGCTCGACCTCGAACTGGCCGACGTTGTGCTCGCCTACCTCGATCACCTCGAGGGACGTGGCGAGCTCGATCTGGAGACCGCCACCGAATTCATCGTGTTGATCGCAGCGCTCTTGGAACTGAAGTCGCGCCTGATGCTTGCCGAGGACAGCGAGGAGCTGCTCGACATCGAGCCCGGCGAGGCGGCTGAGGAGCTGCTTGAGCGGATGTTGCAAGCGCGCCGCTACCGCTCGGCCTCGACGCACCTGTTGGAGCTGTTCAAGGCCGAGGAAGGCGTTCGCTTTCGCAGCGCGCCGCCGCCGGCCCATCTACGCAAGTCGGTCGCCGCGCCCAGCGAGGGCTCGCAGGACGCCGCGGTGCTCGGACAGGCAATCGGGCGGCTGTTGCGCATGCCGCCCACGATCAACCTGCGCCATATCTCGATTCAGCGCGTCACCGTGGCTGAGCGCCTCGATCGCCTGCGCAAGCTGCTCAAGGGCGGCGACTTCTCCTTCGAGGAGGCGGTGCGCGGCGAGGATCGCATGACCGTCGCGGTCACCGTGTTCGCGCTGCTCGAGCTCTACAAGCGTGGCGAGGCGTGGTGGGAGCAGGGTGAGAGCTTCGGCGAGATAGCCGTCCACGCCGTCCACCCAGTCGCCGCTAGCCCATTGCGTGGCATACCCTCTCGGGCACACCCTGAAGGGCACGCGCAGGCCACCGAGCCGCGACACGCACGCGCCGGATGAGCGACACCCCCCGGGGCGCAGGTGAGCCGGGGCAGGAGCGCCCGGCGCTTGAGGATCGGCAGCCATCTGCCGATCAAGAGCCTGTGTCTGTGACAGATGTCGAGTCAGAGCAGGTCAACGAGCAGGCCCACGACGAGGATTTCGACGGTCCTGGGCTGGCACAGGACGTCGAGCATGCTGAGGAGACCGACGGTGAGGACGTCGTCGCAACGGCTGCCCTCGCAGCTAGCGCACTTGACACCGAAGGCTTGCCAGATCCCCAGCCGCACATCGTGCGCACGATTGAGGCGCTGCTGTTCCTGGCGCCCGACCCGCTCAGCCCCCAAGAGCTCTCAGATGCTGCGGCTGTTGAGGAGCTTGCGGTGATCGCGGCGCTCGCCGAGTTGGCGGAACGCTACGCGCCGGGACGTAGTGGCATCAACCTGCGCGAGCTGGGTGGCGGCTTCACTTTCGCGAGCGATCCAGAGACCGAGGAGTCGGCTAGGCGCTTGTTCAGTCGCCCGCGCGCCTCGGTACTGACTCCGGCGCAGGCCGAGACGCTTGCGATCGTTGCCTATCTGCAACCGATCTCACGCCCTGAGATCACCCGTATTCGTGGCGTAAGCGCCGACTCGGCTGCCTCTACGCTGTTGGAGCGTGGGCTGGTGGAAGAGTCCGGACGCTCGCAGTTCGGTGCGGTGATGTACCGCACGACCACGCAATTCCTCAAGCTGTTCGGCCTGCGCACGCTCGATGAGCTGCCCGATGTGGGTCAGTGGGATCCAAGTCCCGAGGAGCAGGCCGAGTTGCGTGACCGCCTGTTGCGCGCCGGCGAGGCTCGCGCGGGCGGCGGCCCTCAACCCGAGCTTCAGTAGAGAGTCCTGGACACGAAGCTCAGGCAGCGGCGCGCGCGGCCAGCTGTCCGCAGGCGGCGTCGATGTCTCGCCCACGAGTGAGGCGCACCGTGGCGGGTATACCGCGCGCCTCCAGCGCCCCCTTGAACGCCGCGATCGACTCGCGGCTGGAACCGTCATAGACAGAGTCGGTCGGGTTGTACGGAATCAGATTGACCTTGAACATGTATGGCTGCTCACCTGGACCGCGCGGTTCGAGCAGCTTGGCGAGCGCGAGCGCCTGCTCATAACGGTCGTTGACGCCGGCGAGCATCACGTACTCGACGAACACGCGGCGGCGCTTGCGCTCGTAGAAGGCACGGCACGCCTCGATCACATCGGCTAGCGGGTAGCGCTCGTTGACTGGCATCAGCTCGCTGCGCAAGGCTTCGTCGGCGGCGTGCAGCGAGAGCGCGAGGCGCAGTGGCATGTCCTGCTCGGTGAGCGCTTCGATCCCCGGAATCCAGCCGACCGTGGAGATCGCGGTGCGACGATGAGTGATACCGACGTCGGGTAGGCGCTCGCAGGCGGTGAGCACGTTGTCGAGGTTGAGCATCGGCTCGCCCATGCCCATGAACACGCAATGGTCGACGGTGGTCATGCGACGGAAGTGAAGTGCCTGCTCGACAATCTCAGACGCGCTGAGATTGCGACCGAACTTCATCTGGCCTGTGGCGCAGAACGTGCAGGTCAGCGGACAGCCCGATTGCGAGGAGACGCAGATCGAGTTGCGCCCGCCTGTGCCCTTTCGGGTATCGCGATAGCGCATCAGCACGGCCTCCAAGGGCCGCCCGTCGGCTGTCGTGAACAGGGCCTTGACCGTGCCGTCGCTTGCGCGTCGCTGCTCGCGCAGCTCGAGGCTCGAGAACGGAACATTCTCGCCCAGCCACTCCCGCAGCGGGCCGGGCAGGTTCGTCATCTGCTCGTAGCCCGAGACGCCCTTGGCGGCCCATTCCCACACCTGGTGCGCGCGGAACGGGGGCTGGCCGTTCGCGGCCAGCGTTTGATCGAGAAACTCTAGGTCCATATCCCTATCGTTGCAGTATGCGGGTCCGTATGGGGACATCTTGCGCGCTGGATGCGGCCGTCCAGCGGCGCCATACGCCACCCACGATGCTCGACGTACCTCTGGTACGTCTCAGCTCGTGTGCGACGTCTGGCATCCACTGGCCGACCACCTCAGCCCACAATCTGCCCCCGTACGAACCCTGATGCGCCTCGCCAAGTATCTGGCCCACACGGGAATGGCCTCGCGCCGCGCCGCGGAGACGATGATCGGCGAAGGACGGGTGACCGTCGCCGGGCAAGTCGTGCTCGATCCTGCACGCGATGTCGATGAGCGCTGCTCTCTCACGGTTGACGGGCGCCCGGTCGCTGGGCCTGAGCAACCGGTCGTCTATGCGCTCAACAAGCCGCTCGGAGTGCTGAGCACAGCACAGGACACTCATGGTCGCCCGACGGTGGTCTCGCTCGTCGCGCACGAGTCACGGCGGCTCTACCCCGTGGGGCGACTCGACGCCGACTCGAGCGGGCTGATCCTGCTCACCAACGACGGCGCGCTTGCGCAGCGCTTGACGCACCCGAGCTTCGAAGTGCCGAAGACCTACCGCGTGCGCGTGGGCGGGGGGCCTGTTGGAGAGAGCGCGCTTGCCAAGCTGCGCGAGGGGGTGCGCTTGGAGGACGGGATTACCGCTCCCGCGCAGGTGCGGCGGGCGGAGCGGGGAGTGCTGGAGCTGACGATCCACGAGGGGCGCAACCGGCAGGTGCGGCGCATGTGCGAGGCGATGGGTCATCCCGTGGTCGCGCTCGAGCGCATCGCGTTTGGGCGGCTGAAGCTCGGAGAGCTTGCGTCGGGCGCGTCTCGACGGCTCGGCGAGGCCGAGCTCGCGCGCCTGCGCGGCGGTCCAGAGGATCGCAAGCAATCTGTGCCACCCGTGGCCGGTCCGTCGAAGAGGCGTTGGCCTGCGCGTGAGTCGTGAGCGGCGACTCCATGAGCCGGCTCTGAAAGAATCGCGTCGATGCCGCAACGCCTCTATGCCCTGCGGGGCGCGATCTCGGTATCTCAGGACGACGCGCAGGAGATCCTCAGCGCGACGACCGAGCTGATGCAGGAGATCATGGAGCGCAACTCGCTCGATCCCGATCACGTGGTGAGCTGCATCTTCACGCTCACCGACGATCTCACCGCCGAGTTCCCCGCTGTCGCTGCGCGCGCGCTGGGCTTCGAGCGCGTGCCGCTGCTGTGCGCCCGCGAGATTCCTGTACCAGGCTCCTTACCCCGCGTGATTCGCGTTCTGATCCACTACTACGCGGATGAGGGACACGAGGCACGGCATGTCTATCTGGGCGAGGCGGCCGGCTTGCGAGAGGATCTACTTGCGGCGCAGTAGAGCTGTCGCGCCCGAACAACGCCTGAGTTGAGGTTGCTCGCGATGTCGCTTGCCTGGGATGGCCGCCGCCATCGTGGGCGTCCGCCACAATAGACCGGTGGCACTCGAGTTCTCAGAGCGCATCGCACGCATCCCCGTCTACCCTGCCGCCGGCGGCTACGCGCAGCGCGCGCCGAAGGTGCGCCTGGCGTCCAACGAGTCGCCGTGGCCGCCGCTACCGGCGGTGATCGACGCGATCCAGGGGGCGCTACCCACGCTCAACCGCTATCCGGACCCGACCAACTCGCTCTTGCGCGAGCGCCTGTCCGAGCGCTACGGCGTCCCGGTCTCGCGG
This sequence comes from Solirubrobacteraceae bacterium, assembly GCA_049287685.1. Lineage (GTDB taxonomy): Bacteria > Actinomycetota > Thermoleophilia > Solirubrobacterales > Solirubrobacteraceae > Palsa-744. The sequence continues at coordinate 10,386 of JBAQGH010000125.1, forward strand.
ATCGCGATCGGCAACGGCTCGTGCGACATCCTGCTCGCCGCGGGCGAGGCGCTCCTGGAGCCTGGCGCCGAGCTCGTGTACGCGTGGCCGTCCTTCTCTGTCTACCCCCACCTGAGCGCCGCTTCGGGGGCGCGCGCGGTCACCGTTGCGCTGGACGCAAACGACTGTCACGACCTCGATGCGATGCTGCGCGAGATCACGGTCGCTACACGCCTTGCGATCGTGTGCAACCCAAACAACCCTACGAGCACCGCGCTGCCGCTCGCTGACATCGCGGGGTTCGTCGCGGAAGTGCCCAAACATGTTTGCGTGATCGTGGACGAGGCCTACTGCGAGTTCAACCTGCTCGACGATCCTGATGCGTCGGTCGAGCTGCTCGCTCACCACCCCAACCTCGTGCTGCTGCGCACCTTCTCCAAGGTCTACGGGCTCTGCGGACTGCGCGTCGGCTTCGCGCTATGCGGCTCGGAGGACCTGCCGCGCGCGGTCGACCAGATCCGCCAACCCTTCTTCTGCAACGCCGTCGCCCAGGTCGCGGCCGTGGAGGCGCTCTCACACCAGGACGCCGTGACCGAGCGCGTTACGCGCACGATCGCCGAGCGCATCTCAGTCGACGAGCGACTGCGCGCGCTCGGAATCGAGCCGGCGCAGTCGCAGGCGAACTTCTGCTGGTTCGCTCTCGGCGGAGACGGCCCAGAACAGGCCGTGGCGCGAGAGCAGGAGGTGATGCAGGGCCTGACCGAGCGCGGCGTGCTTGTGCGCGGCGGCGGCGCGCTCGGCAAGCCCGGTGCGCTGCGTGTGACCTATGGGACATCCGAGGAGAACGCGATCTTCCTCGACGCGCTCACGGAAGTGCTGTGAAAAGTCGGAGACGGCCGCCCCTCAGTGCTGGACTGCCGGTCGAGCGTCTGCTACAAAGCTTGTAGACGATCATGCAGACGACCGCCCTGACATCAGCCTCCGCACTCGCGCCAGCGTGTGCCCGTGTGTCGTATCGGTCGTTTCGCTGCGCCTGGCGATTTAGCTAGGCGCTTCGGCCTTGCCTCCGTCCGTGAGCGGAGACCGACAGGCCGCATTGGATCCTTCAGAGGATCGAGCGCCGTTCACCGGGCTCATGCCTATCGCGACTCGCCCTGGCGACGCGGTGCTCACGGAGCAGACGAGCACCCAAAACCAACCCGTACTTGAAAGGATGAACGAATGATGATCGTCATGAAGGAGACCGCAACCGAGGATGAGATCGGCTCGGTCGTGGAGAAGATCGAGCGAGCCGGCGCGCTCGCCCACCGCAGTCAAGGCGCGCGCGTGACCATAATCGGCGCGATCGGCGACGTCGAGCAGGACGCGAGCGTCGAGAGCCTGGGCCTGGAAGGCCAGCCCGGCGTGGACCGCGTGGTGCCGATCCTCAAGCCCTACAAGCTCGCTTCCTCGCAGATGCGCCACGGCGAGCGCACAGTGCTCGACATCGAGGGACGCAAGATCGGTGGCGAGCATTTCGCGCTGATCGCCGGTCCCTGCACGATCGAGACGCGCGAGCAGACGCTCACGACAGCCGAGGTCGTCAAGGACGCTGGCGCGGCGCTGTTCCGTGGTGGTGCCTACAAGCCGCGTACCTCTCCTTACGCTTTCCAGGGACTCGGTCAGGAGGGCCTGCGCTTGCTCGCCGAGGCCAAGGAACAGAGCGGGTTGCCGATCGTCACCGAGCTGATGGACATGCGCGACCTCGAGCCGGTGCTCGAGGTGGCCGACGTCGTGCAGATCGGCGCGCGCAACATGCAGAACTACCCGCTGCTGGCCGAGGTGGGTCGTTCGGGACGCCCGGCGCTGCTCAAGCGCGGACTATCCTCGACGCTCGACGAGCTGTTGATGGCCGCCGAGTACATCCTCAAGGAGGGCAACCCGAACGTGATGTTGTGCGAGCGGGGTATTCGCACGTTCGAGACCGCCTACCGCTTCACGCTCGACCTGATGGCGGTGCCGGTGCTCAAGGAACTCTCGCACCTGCCGGTGATCGTCGATCCAAGCCATGCGGCGGGCAGGCGCGACCTCGTGCTGCCGCTCTCGCTGGCGGCGGCTGCCGCCGGGGCCGATGGGATCATCGTCGAGGTGCACCCGAACCCCGACGAGGCGATCTGCGACGGGCCACAGGCGCTGATCGCGGACGAGTTCGCCGACTACGCGGCGGCAGTGCAGAGCGCCGCGGCGCTTGCGGGGAAGGCGTTCACCACGGCGTGAGGCTAGCGGTGCTCGGGGTCGGGCTGATCGGGGGCTCCATCGGCCTGGCCGCGCGCCGTCGCACCGGCGCATACGTCGTCGGCTACGACCGTGAGGCGAGCGCGCTGTCGAGCGCCGTCGAGCTTGGCGCGATCGACGAGCCGGCGTTTGCGATCTCAGATGCTGTGCGTGAGGCCGACGTGGTGTTCATAGCCACCCCAGTCGGCGCGGCGACGGACACCGCCCTGCTCGCTCTGGAGGCCGCCGGCTCCGAATGCGCGCTCAGCGACGTGGGCTCGACCAAGCGCGCGATCGTCGGCGCGATATCCGATCCCCGCTTCGTCGGGGGGCACCCATTGGCCGGAGCGGAGACGGCCGGAGTGGCCAGCGCCCGCGAGGATCTGTTCGAGGGCGCTACTTGGTATCTCACGCCCGCAGCCGGAGCGGCATGGTCTGCTGCCGGCGCAGGTTCGCCCAGCGGCGCAAGCGAAGAGCCAGGGGAGGGTGCGGCATCTGCCGAGGCCAAAGCAACACTTTCCGTCGATGCCGCACCGTGGGCGGTTGAGCGCCTGCGTGGACTGATCGAGCGCATCGGCGGGCGGCCCGCGGCGATCGAGCCCGATGCCCACGATCGCCTGATGGCGAGCGTCTCGCACCTGCCGCACGTACTCGCCAATGTGCTTGTCGCACAGGCCGTGCAGGCCATCGAGTCACACGGAACGACACTCGACCCCGACATTCCTCTTGGCTCTGGTCCGAGCTTTCGCGACGCCACACGCGTGGCCGGAGCCAATACCGCGATCTGGACCGACATATACCTTTCAAACCGCGACTTGCTCGCCGAGGCGCTTGAGGGGGCAATCCACGAGTTGAGCGCTGTGCGCGACGCGCTGCGCGCCGGCGATGCACAGCGGCTTACCGCATGGAACGAACGTGCGCGCGCGGAGCGAGCGAGGCTGCGGCGAGCAGGACTCGTCTCGGGCTCGTAGGCTTGACCGCGATGGATGTACGCTTCGAGCCCTCTGCTGGGCTGCACGGCGAGCTGAGGGCTCCCGCGGACAAGTCGATCTCTCATCGTGCCGCTCTGCTGGGCGCGATGGCCTCCGAGCCGACGCGGATCGAGAACTACCTGCACGCCGCCGACACCGACTCGACGCTCGCGGCGGTCCAGGCGCTCGGCGCGCTGGTGGACGAGCGCGACGGGGTCATCACGGTGCGGGGAACGGGCTTGCGCGAGGCGCGTGTCCCCGCTGGGCCAATCGATGTGGGCAACGCCGGCACGCTGCTGCGCCTGCTACCGGGCTGGCTCGCCGCGCAGGAGGGCCGCTCGTTCACGCTCGACGGCGACGAGTCGATTCGCCGTCGCCCCGTGGATCGCGTGGCGGAGCCGCTGCGCTTCATGGGTGCCTCGATCGACGCGCGCGAAGGACGCTTCGCGCCGCTCACGATTCACGGCGCACGTCTGCGCTCGATCGCTTATGAGCTGCCGGTCGCCTCGGCCCAGGTCAAGTCGTGCGTGCTCTTGGCGGCGCTGGCGGCCGACGGCGCCACGACGGTGGGCGAGCCCGCACGCAGCCGCGATCACACCGAGCGCATGTTGCTCCGTGCCGGAGTCAACATCCATCGCAACGGCAAGCACGTGACGGTCGTCAACGCCGACGAGCTCGTGCTCGACCGCGTGATCGTGCCGAGCGATCCGAGCTCGGCCGCGTTTGCGATCGCCGCGGGCGTGCTCGTCCCAGGCTCACGCTTGCTTGTACGCGACGTCGGCGCTAACTGGACGCGTACAGGATTCCTGCGAATCGTGCAGCGCATGCGCGGGATCGTGCTTGGCGACCTGGAGGACGAAAGCGGCGAGCTGATCGCAGAGGAGCCGATCTGCGACCTCGACGTCGCCCACGGAGCCCTGGAGGGCACGTTCGTCGAACCGGACGAGGTCCCACTGGCGATAGACGAGCTGCCGCTTATCGCGTTGCTGGGCTGCTTCGCCGAAGGGGAAACAGTCGTGCGCGGTGCCCAGGAGCTGCGCCTGAAGGAGTCAGATCGCATTGCGACCGTAGTCGAGGGCCTGCGCGGGCTTGGTGCCGACATCGATGCGCTGGAGGACGGCTTCGCTGTGACCGGCACGGGCGGCTTGCGCGGTGGCACGATCGACGCCGCCGGCGATCATCGCCTGGCGATGATGGGCGCCGTCGCCGGCCTGGCCTCGCGCAAGGGGGTCACGGTGCTCGGGATGGAGGCGGCGGCGGTGTCCTATCCGGGCTTCGTGCAGGACATCAAGGCGCTCGCGGCGTGAGGCTTCGCGCTTCGGCAAAGATCGAGCTGGCGTTTGCTTGCGTGGACACTCGCCTGCAAACCGCCCGCCATCTGGGTGTATACAAGCCATGCTAATCGCGATCGACGGCCCCGCCGGCGCAGGCAAGTCGACCGTGGCGCGCGCGCTCGCGCGGCGACTCGGCTTCACCTATCTCGACAGCGGCGCTATGTATCGCTGCATCGGGCTGCTCTCGCTCGACTCCCCGGATCTGGAACCGGCGTCGCTCGCTTGCTCTGCTCGCATCGAGTTTGTCGCGGGCGCGAGCTCGGCCCAGGGCTCTCAAGCGGAGAGGGTGCTGCTCGACGGGCGTGACGTCAGCGACGCGATCCGTACGCCCGAGGTCTCCGCGGCAGCCTCACACGTCGCCGCCGACCCCGGCGTGCGCGAAGCGCTCGTGGCCAAGCAGCGCGAGCTGATCGCAAACGGCGATTGTGTTGCCGAGGGTCGCGATATAGGCACTGTCGTGGTGCCCGCGGCGGAGCTGAAGGTCTACCTGACGGCAGATCCGGCAGAGCGCGCTCGCCGTAGAGCGGCAGAGTTGGGTGGCGATCAGGCGACCGTGATGGCCGAGCAGACGCTGCGCGATGCGCGCGATTCCAGTCGTGCCCACAGTCCATTGGAAGCGGCGCCCGGCGCCGTGGTGCTCGACACGACCGGTATGAGCTTCGGGCAGGTGGTCGAGCACATCGCGGGGCTTGCCAACGCGGCGCTCTCGTCGGGATGAGTCATGAGTCGCGCTCAATGCCCGAGTGGCCGCTGCCTCGGCTTGAGAGCCCTTAGGGCTCACGACTCAATGTCTGCCGGGGTTGAGGCGGCCGTTCCGTGGCGTGCTGCACCACCTACGATGCTCGACGTGCCACCAGCACGCCTACACATCGCGTGCGGCGCAGCCCATCCACGGCCCGGCCACCTCAACCCGTCATCTATTGAGTCGTGAGCCCTTAGCCGGCACCGGCGCTGAGGCCGGTCATACTCATCTGATGCAGAAGGTGGCGATAGTCGGCTATCCGAATGTGGGCAAGTCCTCGCTTGTCAACCGCTTGGCGGGCTCGCGCGAGGCAGTCGTCCACGAGCGCCCGGGGATCACGCGCGATCGCAACGAGATCGGGTGCGAGTGGAACGGGCGCACGTTCACGCTGATCGACACCGGCGGCGTTGATTTCAAGGACGAGGATCCCCTGTCGGGCTCGATTCGCGAGCAAGCGCGCGCAGGTCTGGCCGACGCGCAGGTCGCCGTGCTCGTCGTGGACGCCAAGGCGGGGACCAGGCCTGGGGACGAGGAGATGGCTGAGCTCTTGCGCCGCGCACCGCTACCGAGCATCGTCGCCGCCAACAAGTGCGACGGGGTCTCAGATCTGCCGCTGGCCGCCGATTTCCATCGCCTGGGCCTCGGCGAGCCGCTTGCGGTCTCCGCGGCACAGGGCCTCGGCACGGGTGATCTGCTCGACCGGATTGTCGAGCTGTTGCCGCCTGAGGAGGAGATGGCGGACGAGGACGACGAGATCCGACTTGCCCTGATCGGCCGCCCGAACGTCGGCAAGTCATCGCTTGTCAACCGCTTCCTTGGCGAAGAGCGGGTGATCGTCTCCGAGGTCGCGGGCACTACTCGCGACGCGATCGACACGCCGCTGATGGTGGACGCCCCGAATGGAACCGGCCGTCGCCGGCTGATCCTGATCGACACTGCCGGCATGCGGCGTCAGTCAAAGGTTGCGGACTCGGTCGAGTACTACACGACGCTGCGCTCCCAGCGCGCCGCCGAACGCGCAGACGTCGCGCTGGTGGTCTGCGACGCAACCGACGGCGTCACCGCCCAGGACCTACGCGTAGCCGAGCTGGCTATGAAGGCAGGTTGCGCCACCGCGATCGTGCTCAACAAGTGGGATCTAAACGAAGGAAGCGAGCAGGATCTCGACCACGAACGGGCTGTCGTCGCCGCGAAGCTGCGCCTGCGTCCGCGCGTGCTCACCGCCAGCGCCAGGACAGGTCGCAACGTCTCGCGCCTGATCGCCGAGACGCTTGCGCTTGGGGACCGCCGCCGCGGGCGCATCCCCACGTCTGAGCTCAACCGCTTTCTGGCCGAGGCCGTACAGGCGCGCCAGCCGCCCGTTGGCACGCGCAGAGGCTCTTCCCAGCATCGGTTGAAGCTGATCTACATGACCCAGATCGCGGAGGCCCCGCCTCGTTTTGCGATCCAGGTCAACTCGCGTGCGCGCGTCACGCGCGACTACGCCTACTTCATCGAGAACCGTCTGCGCGCCCGCTATGGGATGGACGGAGTGCCGCTGATCATCGACTTCGTCGAGCGCGGCACCCGCACACGCGTGCAGGCAGCATAGACTGCTGTCCACATCGCAAGCGACGCATGGAGCCGATCCTCAAACCATGAGCCAACATTCCGATAAAGAGTTCCTGTTCACCTCCGAGTCGGTCACGGAGGGACACCCCGACAAGATCGCCGACCAGATCTCAGACGGTGTGCTGGACGCCGTGCTCACCGACGACCCCTACGGCCGTGTCGCCTGCGAGACGCTCGTCAACACCGGCCTGATCGTCGTCTCCGGCGAGATCTCCACCGACACCTACGTCGACATTCAGGAAATCGCGCGTGAGACGGTGCGTAAGATCGGCTACGACAACGCCGCCTACGGCTTCGACTGTGACACCTGCGCGGTCATAAACGCGATCGACAAGCAATCTCCCGACATCGCCCGAGGCGTCGACGCGGCCTATGAGACGCGTCATGACCCGGCTGACGAGGACGAGCTCGACATCGCCGGCGCGGGCGACCAGGGAATGATGTTCGGCTATGCCTCGAACGAGACCGAGGAGCTGATGCCGCTGCCGATCGCACTGGCCCACAAGCTCTCCAAGCGCTTGGCCGAGGTGCGCAAGGGTGACGTGCTTCCTTACTTGCGCCCTGACGGAAAGACGCAGGTCACCGTCCGCTACCAGGACGGACGACCTGTGGAGATCGAAAAGATCCTGATCTCCACACAGCACGCGGACGGCATCGACTCCGAGACGCTGATCAAGCCCGACCTGCTCGAGCACGTGCTGCGTCCCGTGCTGCCGGTTGAGCTGTACGACGAGAAGAAGCTGACCAAGAACTTTCTCGTCAATCCCACCGGCCGTTTCGTGATCGGCGGGCCGATGGGCGATTGCGGCTTGACTGGGCGCAAGATCATCGTCGACACCTACGGAGGCATGGCGCGCCACGGCGGCGGTGCCTTCTCCGGCAAGGACCCCTCCAAGGTCGATCGCTCTGCTGCCTACGCGGCGCGCTGGGTCGCCAAGAACATCGTCGCCGCGGGCTTGGCCGACCGCGCAGAGGTGCAGGTCGCCTACGCGATCGGCGTCGCGCACCCGGTGTCGGTGATGGTCGAGACGTTCGGCACCGAGAAGATCGGCCGTGGGCAGATCGCAAAGCTGGTAGACGAGCACTTCGACCTGCGTCCCGGGGCGTTCCGCGAGGAGCTGAAACTGCACCGTCCGATCTACCAGAAGACCGCTGCTTACGGTCACTTCGGCCGCGACGACCACGATTTCACGTGGGAGAAGACCGACAAGGCCGAGGCTTTGCGTGCGGCGGCCGGGCTCACCGCGGCCGGCGCCGGCGTTTGAACACTCGTTTGAACACTGTAAGAAGAAGGTCTTTCAAGATGACCTGTGCGTCTCGATACCCCTTTGCATGGAGCTGAGGGATTTATTTAGGTACCTAACCTTTATCTAGGCGTTCGCATAGGGGGTGTTGGGAGGATCATCCAAAAGACGAGCCATCCTCCCTGGCGTTGCTCGGCCGCTCCAGGCAAGGGCGCTTCGATGTGGTCCGGTGTCGTCTTTAGTGTGGGTATGTGTCTGCGATAGCCCAGGTCGAGCCGATGACGACGGCCCGTGTGTTGCGCGGGCCGTTTGACTATCGCCTCTCTGGGGAGCTGAGCGAGACCGTTACCGTTGGTTCGATGCTCGTCGTCCCCTTCGGGCGACGCGAGATCCTCGGTGTGGTGACGGCGCTTGCCGACCACAGCGATGTCTCCGAGGAGAAGCTCCTGGCGCCGCTGCGTGCAGTTGATGATGGCCCACCCACCCTGCCGATCGACCTGGTGGCGCTCGCCGAGTGGCTGGCCGAGGAGTACTGCTCCACCCTCGCCAGGGCGCTAGCGCTCGTGCTGCCACCCGCGGCCACGCGCCGGCTGAGCGGAAGAAAACGTCGCACTCGACCTGCGCTGCCCAAGCACATCCGGCTCGGCGCGCGCACTGCCGAGCCGCCCACTCTCACCGCCGAGCAGTCAGCCGCGCTGAGCAATCTCATCCTGGCGTTGCGCAGTGACCGATCACAGACGCGACTGCTCGCCGGCATCACCGGCTCGGGCAAGACCGAGGTCTACCTGCGCACCTGCGCCGAGACGCTGGAGCAGGGACGCGGTGCGATCGTGCTGGTCCCTGAGATCGCGCTCACCACGCAGATCGTCGGGCGCTTCATCGAGCGCTTCGGTGACACCGTGGCCGTCTTGCACTCGCGCCTGACGGTCGCCCAGCGCCGCGAGGAGTGGCGGCGCCTGCGCGTCGGTGAGGCACGCGTATGCGTGGGACCGCGCTCGGCCGTCTTTGCGCCGATCGAGCGGCTCGGGCTGATCGTGGTCGACGAGGAGCATGATTCCTCCTACAAGCACGAGGGCGACCCGCGTTATGACGCGCGTGCCGTCGCCGCGCGGCGTGTAAGCGACTGCGGCGCACTATTGCTGCTGGGCAGCGCCACCCCGCGTCCGGAGAGCATGCAGCAGGCCACAGCCGCGATACGGCTCTCGCGCCGCGTCGACGGCCGGCCGCTGCCACAAGTCAAGGTGCTCGACATGCGCAACCAGCTCCCCGGCTTGCACCCCCTCACGGCCGAGGCATTGAGGGAGGTGCACGCGGCGCGTGGCAAGGCGATCGTGCTGCTCAATCGTCGCGGCTGGTCGAACTTCCTCAGCTGCCGTGAGTGCGGGCGCGTGTGGGGCTGCCCCGAGTGCGACGTCGCACTCGTGCTGCACCGCGCAAGCGGGATCGTCGCCTGTCACCACTGCGGCCACCAAGAGCAGGCTCCGCAGCGCTGCACGTGCGGCTCGATGTCAGTCGCCCGCCATGGCGCTGGCACCGAGCGCCTCCAGCACGAGCTCGCCGCCACACTCGACGACGGCGATTTCCCGGTCTTCCGGCTGGATGCGGACACGATCGGCGGTGGGAATGGAGCCGCCGCCGGCACGGCTGATGGAGTGGGCGACGCGCCGGAGCGAGGCGGAGTGGGCGATCTGCTGAGCCGCTTCGAGGCTGCGCCCGCTGGTGTGCTGATCGGCACGCAGATGGTCGCCAAGGGCCATGACTTCGCCGACGTCACGCTCGGCGTCGTGCTGGACGCCGACGCAACCTTGCGCTTTCCCGACTTCCGTGCGGAGGAGCGGACTTTCGCGCTCGTCACACAGCTTGCCGGCCGTGTCGGGCGCGGCAACGACGGTCACGTGCTCGTGCAGAGCATCGCCCCGGAGGCTCGCTCGATCGTGCACGCCGCCGCGCACGACAGCGATGGCTTCCTCGCCGGCGAGCTGGAGCGCCGGCGCGCACTGGCATATCCGCCCTTCTCGAGTTTGGTCCGCGTGGTCTGCTCGGCCGAGCACTCCGCGCACGCACACACCGCGGCCACGGCGCTACGCGAGCGACTGGCCGGCTGCGGGGCCAGCATCCTTGGTCCCGCGGGCCTATTTCGCCTGCGTGGACGAGAGCGCCAGGTGCTGGTCGTCAAGGCGCCGCCCGAGCAGCGCTCGCAGGCGATCCGCCTGATCGGCGCCGCGGTTCGGCAAGCGGCCGATTCCCGCGCCCACAGCGGCGTCAATTTCAGCGTCGACGTCGATCCCCAATAGCCGCCCGTGAACGCCGGTCCGCCCGCCTTTGCGGGCTCGCCCTAGACTTGGGGACGATGAGCGACGAAGAGGTGATGGACTCAGAGGTTGAGCCCGAGGAGGGCGCCTCGACGGTAGCCGAGCTCGACCCGGAGACCAGAGCGCGCCGCGACGCGGCCCTGCGCCGTGTGCGCAAGTTCGGCGACCCAGTGCTGCGTGCCACAGCGCTGCCGGTCGATCGCTTCGACAAGTCGCTGGCAAGCGAGGTCGAACACATGGGGGAGTTGATGCAGGACGCGCTCGGCATCGGCCTTGCCGCGACTCAGCTTGGCGTGCTGCACCGCGTGCTCGTCTATCGCGCCTACAGCGACGACCCGCTGACAGCGCTCGTCAACCCCGTGATCGAGTGGGCCGCCGAGGAGCTCGAGACGCTCGAGGAGGGCTGTCTCAGCCTGCCGGGCGTGCATGTCGATGTCGAACGTCCCGCACAGGTGCGTGTGCGCGCCCGCGACGTTGCCGGTCAGGAGTTGGTCGTCGAGGCGGAGGGGCTGGAGGCGCGCGTCATCCAGCACGAGATCGACCATCTCGACGGCGTCCTGATCCTCGACCGGATCCCGCGCGAGCTGCGCAAGCAGACGATGCGCGAAATGCGCGAGGCAGTCGCGGCCGCAAGCGCGGTGTAAGCGCGACGCCCTTTGATGCGCACGGTTTTCCTGGGCACATCCGAGTTCGCAGCAGCCTTGCTGACACGGCTGGTGGGGGAGCGCGGACAGCCCGACAGCTATGCCCCAACGCTTGTGCTCACGCGCCCGGATCGACCCGCGGGACGAGGCCGCAAGCTCGCCTCGCCGCCCGTCGCCGAGACCGCCCGCGTGCTTGGCCTGGAGTTGGCCCAGCCCGAGAGCGTCAACGAACCCGCCGTGCGTGAGCTGATTGCCGATCTCGCTCCGGATGCCCTTGCGGTTTGCGCATTCGGTGCACTCGTCAAGGAGCCGCTGCTCTCCGACTACGAGATGCTCAACGTGCACCCATCGCTATTGCCACGCTGGCGTGGCGCCGCCCCGATCGAGCGCGCGATCATGGCCGGCGACGAGCGTACCGGCGTCTCGATCATGCGCCTTACCGCCGGTCTCGACAGCGGACCGGTGTGTCTGTCAGCGAACGAGCCCATACACGCCGACGACACCTTCGCTTCGCTGGCTGGGCGGCTCGAGCGGGCCGGCGGCGACCTGCTGCTTAGCGTCCTCGGAGCGCTGGATCGTGGCGAGGCGCTGGCATTCGCCGAGCAGGACGAGCGCCAAGTCACGTACGCGGAGAAGATCGGTCCCACCGATAGGCTGCTCGACCCGACGCATCCGGCCATCGAGCTGGAGCGCGTGGTGCGGGCTTTGAGCCCACACATCGGCACGCGTGTGGCGCTATCCGATGGGACACTGCTCGGCGTGCAGCGTGTCGCGCTGGCGACACCACCCGCATCGAAGATAGGTGAGGGCGTCCATGCTCGGGATGGCCGCCTGTTGCTGGACTGCGTGGAGGGAGCGCTCGTGCTGCTCGAAGTCCAGCCGCCCGGAAAGCGGCCGATGGCAGCCGACGCCTTCCTGCGCGGTCACGGTCTACCCGGCGTCTGATGGCCCAACCACGCAACGGCACACGGACGCCCAAGCACGATGCTGACCTGCCGATCGCGCCCGCTCGTCGTTGCGCCTACACGGTCATTCGCCGCGTCTTCGAGCAGGGCGCCTATGCCGACCACGCGCTGCAAGCCGAGGCTCGTCAGCTCGATGCACGCGACCGTGCGCTTGCGATGCGCCTTGCCTATGGCACGATCCAACGCCGCGGCACGCTCGACCACCTGATCGAGCAGCTTGCTTCGCGTCCCGTCGCCAAGCTTGATGCACCCCTTCTAGCGGCGTTGCGGCTTGGCCTGTACGAGCTGCTCTATCTCAGTGGTGCGCCCGATCGCGCAGTCGTAGCCGACTGCGTCGAGCTTGCGAAGACGCAGCGAAGCTCAGGCCACGGATTGGTCAACGCCGTCTTGCGTCGCGCCGCGCGTGAAGGAGCCGGCAAGCTGCTTGGAACCCTGCGCGAGGAGACACCAGAGCAGGCCGCTGTTGCCCACTCACACCCGCAGTGGATCGCGCGCTTGTGGTGGCAAGAGCTCGGTCTCAAAGACGCGCGAGCGCTGATGGCCTGCGACAACGAGCCGGGCGAGCTGGCACTGCGCGTCAACACACTGTGCGCCAAGTCGGCCGACGTGGCGCTTGCGCTCGATGTGCCAACTCATCGCGACCCCGAGCTGCCCGAGGCACTCGTGCTCGACGGCCCGCTCGACCTGCACGGCTCCGATCTATGGGAGTCTGGCGCGATCGTCGCCCAATCGCGCGCGGCGATGCTGGTAGCACATGCGCTCGATCCTCAGCCCGGCGAGCGAGTGCTCGACCTGTGCGCAGCGCCGGGCGGCAAGAGCACGCATATAGCGGCGCTGATGGGCGACGAGGGTGAGGTGCTCGCGGTCGAGCGCAATCGTGCGCGCGCCGCCGAGCTTGTCGACACTGCGCGGCGCCTGCACGCCCACAGTATTCGTGTCGAGCTGGCGGATGCTGCGTTGGTGCGCCCCGAGGGATCGGTTTTCGACCGCGTGCTCGTCGATCCGCCATGCTCTGGTCTTGGCACGCTCCAAGCTCGCCCCGACCTGCGCTGGCGCGTCACTGCTGAGGACATCGAGAAGCTGGCACAAATCCAGATGGCGATCCTCACCGTAGGTGCCCAGGCGCTCCGTCCGGGCGGCGTGCTGGTCTATTCCACGTGCACCATCTCCCCAGCAGAGAACGAGCAACAGATCGAACGGTTCCTTGATCGGAACTCACACTTCGCGCTCGATGACCTCAGCCACGAACAACAATCCCATGTCCACCCAAGCATGTCGGAGGCCCTGCTGACGATGCCCCACCGCGATCACACGGCCGGTTTCTTCATCGCTCGGATGCGGCGAGTAGGAGAACCCTCCACGGGTAGGCTCTGATAGGCATGGACGACGCCCAGCCTGCACCGAAGAAAGATCCGGTGGATCTCGGTCCACTGTGCCCGAACTGCAGCGAGCCGTGGCTGCGGCCCACGAACCTTCCGGGCAGATACCGCTGTGTCTACTGTCTGCATCGTTTCGAGCTGTCCTCGGTATGCCCGAACTGCGGCGAGCACTCGACGATCGTGCGCATGTCATCGACCGCGGTCCTCAAGTGCAATAAGTGCGGCGATTCGATGTTGATGGCCATATGAACGCACATGGCGGCGCTGGGCGGCGTCCTCCCTCACCTGTGTGCTGAAGCACACTGCGTTCGGTGCGTCCTTGCCCAGCTTGCGCCTGTGCGTCCATATGGGCTCCTCGTCTGAGAGGATCTGAGCATGTCCAGCGGAGATCTCCTGCGCGAGGTGCGTGTGGCGCCGTCGATTCTCTCGGCCGATTTCGCGCGGCTTGGTGAGCAGGTGGGGGAGGTGCTTGCCGCGGGGGCACGTGTCATCCATGTAGACGTGATGGACGGACACTTCGTCCCGTCGATCACGCTCGGCCCGATAGTGGTCGGCGCGCTGCGCGAGCTTGTCGAGCAGGTTGGGGCAATACTCGACGTGCACCTGATGATCGAGCGCCCCGAGCGCATGATCCCCGAGTTCCTAAAGGCCGGCGCCCATTCGATCACCTTCCACGCCGAGGCCACGCCTCATATCGCCTACACGGCTAGCCTCGTGCGTGAGGGCGGCGCCAGCGTCGGCGTCGCGATCAACCCGGCGACACCGGTCGGCGCGGTTGCGGAGCTGCCCGATGCGATCGATCTGGTGCTGTGCATGACCGTCAACCCAGGCTGGGGGGGACAGGCGTTCATCGAGCACTCAATCGACAAGATCGAGCGGCTGCGCCACATCCTCGGCGAGGGCGTCGCGCTCGAGGTCGACGGCGGCATCGACATCGACACCGCCGCCCCATGTCGAGCAGCGGGCGCAAACTTGTTCGTCGCCGGCTCGGCGATCTTCGGCGAGCCCGATCCGGCCGCGGCATATCGCAGGCTGGCCGACGCCGCCGGCGCACTCTGACCTGTCGCACGAGCGACGGGCATTGCGACGGGCTGGCTTAGAACGTGTTTCAAAAAGATCGGCACGCCCGGATGCGGGTGGGTGGGCCTTAGATCACGGCGCTGGATCGCCACGTGACGTCTTGCACGTACTACCAGTACGCGCTGCGACGTCCCGCGACGA
>JBAQGH010000126.1:0-6527 GCA_049287685.1 Solirubrobacteraceae bacterium
CTGCTGCTGCTCGACGAGCCGACCGCCAACCTCGACGGGCAGACCGAGCAGCAGGTGCTCGAAGCAGTGCAACGCCTCTCAACGGGCCGCACCGTGATTCTCGTCGCTCACCGGCCCGCGCTGCTGGAGATGGCCGACCGCGTAGTGGACCTTGGCAGGGCGCCGACGAACCCGGGCGCGGCCGATCGACCTGGCGCACTCGACACGGCAGGGGTGTCCGCATGAGTCTGGCCGTGACCGAGCGACCGTGGACACTCGGCGCGATCGAGCCGGTGGGCGTAAGCGCCCAGATCGTGGACGAGCGCGTAGGCGAGGCGCCGGCTGGCGCCGAAGGGACGGCCGGGGTGCCCGCATGAACGCCGCCGCACGCCCGCCCTCCTCACCCTCGGCCGGCTCCACCTCGCCCGCCGCTCTGCCCTCGATCGGCGCACCAATCTCGCCCACACCGTCTACCGCCGAACCCGGGCGCGAGGCTCCCCTTTGGCACACCCTTGCGATCGCCCGCCCCGCCGCTGGGCGTCTGGTTCTTGCGACGCTGCTCGGCGCGGGTTCGATCGCCGCCGCGATCGGGCTGATCGCCACCTCGGCCTGGCTGATCTCACGCTCCTCGCAACGCCCGCCGGAGTCGGCGGTAGCGGTCGCGATCGTCGGGGTGCAGTTCTTTGCGCTCTCCAGAGGGCTGTGCCGCTACTTCGAGCGCCTCGTCGGCCACGACGCGGCTTTCCGCGTGCTCTCAAACCTGCGGGTGAGCCTCTACGAACGCCTGGAGCGCCTGGCGCCGCTCGGTCTGCCCGCGTTTCGCTCCGGCGAGCTGCTTGCTCGTCTCGTCCAGGACGTCGATTCGCTGCAGGACTTGCTGTTGCGCGTGGTGCCACCGTTTGCGATCGCACTGCTCGTCGGCGCCGGCACGGTGGCGCTCGTGTGGACAATGCTGCCCGCCGCCGCCTTGATCCTGCTGGTCGCGCTGCTGCTCGCGGGCGTGCTCGTGCCGTGGCTCACCGGTACGTTGGCAGCGCGCGGCGAGACGCGACAAGCGCATGCACGCGGCGAGCTGAGCGCCTCAGTCGTCGACCTGATCGAGGGCGCGCCGGAGCTTGTGGCCTACGGCGCCGCGTCAGAGCAACTACAACGCACCCTGGCAGCCGACGCCGAGCTGACGCGCATCGCCCGTGCCGGCGCGCGCACGGCCGGCATCGGCCAGGGCCTGACCACACTCTGCTCGGGCCTAGCGATGTGGGGCGCGCTGCTCGTCGGCGTCAGCGCCGTGCGCGCGGGACATATGGACGGCGTGCTGCTGGCCGGCATCGCCCTGATCCCGCTCGTGGCGTTCGAACTGGTGAGCGGCCTTCCGGCGGCGACGCAAACCTTGCAGCGCGTGCGCCGGGCCGCGGCCCGGATACAGGAGGTGCGCGAAACGCCGCCGCCGGTTGTGGAGCCCGAGCGTCCGCAAATCGATTCGCACAAACAGCTATCCCACACGCTCACGGCACGTAACCTCAGCTGCTCATATCCGGGGGCAGGCCGTCCGGCGCTCGAGCAGATCGACCTCGACCTGAGCCCCGGCAGGCGCGTGGCGCTCGTCGGCCCAAGCGGCGCGGGCAAGTCGACGCTCGCCGCTGTGCTGTTGCGCTTCCTCCCGTATGAGGGCTCGGTAGCTCTGGACAACGTGGAGATCGACGCGCTCGACGGCGACGACGTCCGGCGCGTCGTCGGGCTGGTCAGCCAGGACGTGCACGTATTCGACAACACGCTGGAAGAGAACCTGCGCCTGGCCAAGCGCGACGCGAGCGCGGACGAGTTGCGCGACGCGCTGGCGCGGGCGCGGCTGCTCGACTGGGTGGACTCGCTGCCTCTCCGACTGGCAACCGAGGTCGGCGAGCGCGGCGCGCGCATGTCCGGTGGCCAGCGCCAACGCCTGGCGCTTGCGCGCGCTCTGCTTGCCGAATTCCCGATCCTGATCCTCGACGAGCCGGGCGAGCACCTCGACACGGCCACGGCCGACGCGCTCGTGGCCGACCTGCTCGACGTGACGCGCGCGCGAACGACGCTATTGATCACACATCGGCTGGTCGGCCTGGAGCAGGTTGACGAGATACTGGCGATCGAGCAGGGCAGAATCGTCGAACGCGGCACGCACGCGCAGTTGACGGAGAGTGGCGGGCGCTACGCCGCATCGTGGCAGCGCGAGCTTCCCTCGCCCGACGGCCGCAACGGCGCTGTTTCACTGGACGATCGCAACGGCGCTGCTTCACCGGACGACGACAACGGCGCCGCCTCACTGGACGACCGCGACGGCGCCTCGCCCTTGGACGGGCGCCACGCGGCATGGTTCCGCCGCGCCATGGGTAATGGTGATGGAGGATGACCAACGACCTGGCGCGCTGGCAGTTTGCCACGACGAGCATCTACCACTTCCTGTTCGTGCCAGTCACAATCGGGCTGGCATTTCTGGTGGCGCTTCTGCAAACCGCGTGGCACCGCAACGAAAGGCCAGAGTACAAGCGCATGACGCGCTTCTTCGGCACCCTGCTCTTGATCAACGTCGCCGTCGGCGTCGTCACCGGCCTGGTGCAGGAGTTCGAGTTCGGGATGAACTGGTCGAGCTACTCCCGCTTCGTCGGCGACGTGTTCGGCGGCCCACTTGCGATGGAGGGCCTGGCGGCGTTCTTCTTGGAGTCCACTTTCCTAGGTTTGTGGATCTTCGGCTGGGACCGGCTGCCCAAGCGCGTTCACCTTGCGTGCATCTGGCTCGTGGTCGCGGGCTCGATGCTGTCGGCGATGTTCATATTGGTCGCCAACTCTTGGATGCAACACCCGGTGGGTTACGTCTTGAACAGTCACGGCCAGCCGGTGCTGAACAACGTGTGGGCGCTGTTCACCAATCCAACTTTCCTGTGGGGATACGTCCATGTGATCCTGGCCTCGCTGGTGACGGGCTCGCTTGTGATGCTCGCGATCTCGGCCTGGTATCTGCGCAAGGGCCGCGAAGTCGAGGCCTTCCATCACAGCGCGCGACTGTCGGTGCTCGTGCTGCTGCCGGCGATCCTCCTGCAGATGTTCGTGGGCAACAAGCTCGGCGAGATCGAGAACACCTACCAACCGGCCAAGATCGCGGCAGCAGAGGCGCAGTGGAACAACTGCCAGCCGTGCTCGTTCTCGGCCTTTCAGATCGGCGGCGGCAACAACGACCAGACTCCGACCCAAGTCATCTCGATCCCGCATCTGCTCTCGATCCTCGCGACCGGAACCTGGGATGGCGCGGTTGTGGGCCTCAACCAGTTGCAGAAGGAAGACGAAAAGAAGTACGGCCCAGGCAACTACATCCCAGACGTATTCATCCAGTACTGGTCGATGCGCGTGATGGCCTATCTCGGCTCGCTGATCGCGCTGCTGGCGCTGTGGGGAACGTGGCTGATCCACAAGGGCAGGCTCGACCGCTCAAAGTGGTTCCTGCGCGCGGGCCTGGTGGCTGTGGTGAGCCCGTTTGTGATGAACACCGCCGGCTGGCTGTTGACGGAGAGCGGTCGCCAACCGTGGATTGTGCAGGGATTGATGAAGACCGTCAACGCCAACTCTCCCTCGGTCAGCTCGCTCGACATCTGGATCAGCCTGATCGCGTTCGTGTTGGTCTACATCGCGCTTGGCGCGGCCGACCTGATCCTGATGCTGCGCTATTCGCGCAAGGGCCTCGATCCCGAGGACGGCCCCGGGGGAACAGGCTCGGCCGTGCAGGCCCCAACCCCGGCCATGAGCTACTGATGGCTCGCCTACACAAGCCCCGGCCCTGACCATGAGCTACTGATGCAACTTCACACGATCTGGTTTGTCATCCTGGCGATCTTCTGGGTCGGCTTCTTCGTGCTCGAGGGCTTTGACTTCGGCGTCGGCATGCTGCACACGATCGTCGGGCGCACCGACGAGCAGCGCAAACGCGCCTTGAGCACGATCGGCCCCTGGTGGGACGGCAACGAGGTGTGGCTGATCGTCGCCGGCGCCGGCACGTTCGCCGCGTTCCCCGGCTGGTACGCGACGATGTTCTCCGCGCTCTACTTGGCGCTGCTGCTCGTGCTGATCGCACTGATGGCGCGCGGCGTGTCGTTCGAGTTCAAGGACAAGAGCGAGAGCCCCCGCTGGCGCACGACCTGGCGCTGGGCGATGACGCTCGGCTGCCTGCTGATCCCTTTGCTGCTGGGCGTGGGACTTGGCGACCTGCTGAACGGCCTGCCGATCGACTCGAGCCACGACTACACCGGCAACTTCTTCGGCCTGCTCACACCCTATGGCCTGTGGACCGGCGTGACGTTGGTCGCGCTGTGCCTATTGCACGGAGCCACATTTATCAAGCTGAGGACCACGGATGAGGTGCGCGAGCGTGCCCGCGCGCTCGCCCGGCCTCTGGGTTGGGCGGCGATCGCGCTGGTGGTCGGCTGGGTGATCTGGACGCGCAGCGTCGCGGGCGGCCCCGACGTGCCCCAGCCGGTGGAGATCCTCGCGGTGATCGCGGTGGGCTTCGCCGCGCGGCTTGCGATAACCGACCACGACGGCCTCTCGTTTGCCTCCTCGGCGGTCGCTATGGCCGCAACCGTCGGCTCGATCTTCATCGACCTGTATCCGAACGTGATGATCTCCAGCACCAACGCCGCCTACAACCTGACCGTCAACAACTCGGCCTCCGGTCACTACGCGCTTGTCGTGATGACGGTGGTCGCGGTGATCTTCTTCCCGCTAGTGCTGATCTACCAGGGCTGGTCTTTTCATGTGTTCCGTGCGCGCGTGCAGGCGCCGGCGGAGCCGGGGGATTCGCCATCCGCGCCAGGACCTGGGTCAGGCGCCGGGCCCGCACGCACACCAGAGCCGCCGACCGGACCGGGACCAGCCGCGCCACAGGCCGGATAGCAAGAGACCGGCCTCCAACCGGCCGGCGCCGTTACCAGGTGTCGATGTTGGGACGCCGCTTACCGGCCCGCTTACGCCAGTCAACGGGCGGCGGGTCGAACAGCGTCGCGATCCAGCGGCGCGAGTCGGCCGGGTCGATCACGTCGTCGATCTCGCCGTAGGCGGCCATGTTGAGCCCCTCGCCGTGCGCGTAGGCCGCGGCGACCGTGGCCTGGAAGACCCGCTCGCGCGCCTCGGCGTCCTCGATCGCATCGAGCTCGCGACGCATGCCGAGCCGCACGGCCCCCTCCAGGCCCATGCCTCCGAACTCGGATGTCGGCCAGCCAACGGTGAACAGCGGCGCCTTGAACGAGCCGCCCGCCATCGCCTGCGCGCCGAGCCCGTAGCCCTTGCGCAGCACGATCGTGCCGAAGGGAATCTCCAGGTTGGCGCCGATCGTGAACAGGCGCGAGAAGTGGCGCACAGTGGCCGTGCGCTCGGCGTCAGGGCCGACCATGAAGCCTGGCGTGTCGCACAGGAACAGGACAGGCAGCCCAAAGGCATCGCACAGCTGCAGGAAGCGCGCCGCCTTGTCGGCCGCGTCGGCGTCGATCGCGCCGCCGAGATGCGACGGATCATTGGCGACGATGCCGAGCGGCTTGCCTTCGATCCGCGCGAGCGCGGTAACCATCCCCGCCCCGAAGCCATCGCGCAGCTCCAGCGCCGAGCCCTCGTCGCAGAGACCATGCATGACCTTGCGCACCTCATAGGCACGCTTGCGCTGCTCGGGCACGATCTCGCGCAGCAGCCTTTGATCGGGCGCAGACCAGCCCCGCGCGGACTGGTCGAGCACAGACCGGTGGGGCGCGGACCGGTCGGGCGCGTATCCCTCCGTCGCAGACCCCTCCGGCACAGACCCCTCCGTCGCAGACCCCTCCGGCGCGGTGAACCGCTCGAGAGGCCCGTGGAAGTAAGACAGGTAGCGCTTAGCGGCGGCCACCGCGGCTCGATCGTCGGCGACGCGCAGGTCGACCACGCCATTCGCGTGCTGCACATCGATCGGCCCGACTTCGCCCGGCTCGTAGACGCCGAGACCACCGCCCTCGATCATCGCGGGGCCGCCCATGCCGATGCTCGAGTCCTCGGTGGCGATCACCACGTCGCAGCAACCGAGCAGCGCGGCATTCCCAGCGAAGCAGTAGCCCGAGGCGATCCCCACGAGCGGCACCAGCCCGCTGAGGCGCCCGAACAGGTGAAAGGCGCGGCAGTCCAGACCGGCGACGATCGGGAAGTCCACGTCTCCGGGACGCCCACCGCCGCCCTCGGCGAACAGCACGACCGGCAGCCGCCGCCGCTCAGCTATCTCAAAGAGCCGGTCCTTCTTGAGATGCCCACGCATACCCTGCGTGCCGGCGAGCACCATGTAGTCATAGGACATGGCTACACATGGGTTGCCGTCGATTTCCGCCACACCGGCGATCAACCCGTCTGCGGACGTCTTCTCGATCAGCTCCTGCTTCGAACGACGCCGCTCCTGAGCGGCGAACAGCAAGGGCCCGTACTCGACGTAGCTACCGTCGTCGACAAGATCGGCCAGGTTCTCGCGCGCCGTGCGCCGCCCGCGCGCGCGGCGACGCTCGACGGCCTCGGGT
>JBAQGH010000127.1:0-6242 GCA_049287685.1 Solirubrobacteraceae bacterium
ACGTCGCCGAGGGCGGCCTGGCGGTCGCGCTGGCGGAGTGCTGCCTGGGTGGCGGCCTCGGCGCGCGGGTGTCGCTCGGTGAGGAGCTCTTTGGGGCTGAGCCAGCCGACGCGACGGGACGCGAGGCTGGAGGGAGCGGCATTTCGCCCGACTCCGCTGTCGCGCTGTTTGGCGAGGGCTCGGGCGGGTTTGTTGTAAGCGGCAGTGAGGACGCGCTGCGGGCGCTTGCGACTTCGGTGCCGGTGCGGATTCTCGGCAGCGTCGGCGGCGATGCGTTGCGAATCGAGTGCCCCGCGCGCGCGGGGGGGGCATCGTCGATTTCGTTGACGCTCGCCGAGCTGGTCAAGGCCCATGGTGCGCTCGCGGAGCTGTTCGCGTGAGCCGGGACGAGCGCGTCGGGTTCGAGCCCCGGACCGGCTGCTAGCGTGAGGGGAGCAATGCCTTTTGGAAGGGTGGCCGGCCCTTGTCCCGAGGATCGCGACGGACCGCGCGACGAGTGCGGTGTGTTTGGCATATACGCGCCCGGGCACGAGGTCTCGCGTCTGTCGTACTTCGCGCTGTACGCGCTGCAGCACCGCGGCCAGGAGTCGGCCGGCATCGCGGCGGCGGATCGTGGCGGCAACATCATGACCCGCCGCGAGCTGGGTCTCGTCAGCCAGGTGTTCAGCGAGAACGACCTGCGCACACTGCGCGGCGAGCTCGCGATCGGGCACGTGCGCTACTCGACGACCGGCTCCAACGCCTGGGAGAACTCGCAGCCGGTGCAGCGCTCGGAGGGTATGAACGGCTCGCGCCGCGAGCTGGCGCTGGCGCACAACGGCAACCTGATCAACGCCTTGGAGCTGCACGAGGAGCTCTCAGAGCGCGGCGTCACTTTCAGCTCGACCTCGGACTCGGAGATCGTCGCGGCCCTGCTCGCCACGCACCCGGCCGAGCGGATCGAGGACGCGATCGCCGACGTCCTGCCACGCTTGAACGGCGCTTTCTCGATCGTCGTGATGACCAAGGATCGCGTCGTCGCTTTCCGCGACCCGCACGGCCTGCGGCCGCTTGCGTTGGGGGTGCTCCCGGCCGCGGTCGATGCGCAGGACGGCAGCCCGGCGGGTGGTGCAAGCGGCGAGCGGCTGGACGGTCGCGGGTCGGCGGGCGATAGGGCTGGCGGTGGCCAGTTGGCGGGCGAAGGCGTAGACGCTGAGCCCGCGCGCTACTGCGTCGCCAGCGAGTCGTGCGCGTTCGACATCATCGGCGCGACGCTCTTGCGCGACGTCGAGCCCGGCGAGATCGTCACGCTCGGCGAGCACGGCCTCGAGAGCCGCCGCGTCCTGCCCGACGCGCGCAAGGCCTTCTGCGTGTTCGAGTACATCTACTTCGCGCGCCCCGACTCGCGCATGAACGGTCAAGTGCTGCAGGTGGCGCGCGGGCGCATGGGCGAGATCCTGGCGCGCGAGTCGCCGGCGCAGGCCGACCTTGTGATCCCGGTACCCGACTCAGGCAACGCCGCGGCCCGCGGCTTTGCCCGTGCCAGCGGCCTGCCCCAGGACGACGGCTTCGTCAAGAACCGCTACGTCGCACGCACGTTCATCCAACCGGGCCAGGAGTTGCGCAAGCACGGCTTGCGCCTCAAGTTCAACCCGCTCCCGGAGATCGTCGGCGGCAAGCGCCTGGTCGTCGTCGACGACTCGATCGTGCGCGGCAACACGACGCGTCAGATCGTGCAGATGCTGCGCGACGCCGGCGCCACCGAGGTGCACATGCGCATCAGCGCCCCCCCGATCAAGCACCCTTGCCACTACGGCATCGACATGTCCACGCGCGAGGAGATGATCGCCCACGAGCGCTCTGTCGAGGAGATCGCGGCCGAGCTGGGCTGCGACTCGCTCGCCTACCTGTCGCTCGACGGCGTGTACGAGGCGGTCGGCGCCACACGCGCGACTCATTGCGACGCCTGCTTCACGGGCGAGTACCCGGTTAAGGGGACCGGCGAGGCGCAGGGCAAGTACGCCCTGGAGGTAGCGGGCGCCTAGTTCCGGGCGCCCGGTCGAGCATCGCGCGCGCTCGTCGCGCGTGCCCGCTAGGGTGCGCGGTCAGTGTCGTCGTCCGCGAGCCGCCCGTGAGTGAGCCACTGCCGATCGCCGTGCTCGTATCGGGCACGGGCACCAACCTGCAGGCGCTCTTGGACACGGTCCATGGCCACGAGGCACAGGTGGTTGCAGTCGCTTCGGGATCGCCTGGTGCGCTGGCGCTGGAGCGCGCGGCCGCGCGCGGCGTACCGACCGCCGTGTTCGAGCGCTCGGTCTACGCCGACCGCGAGACGCGCGACGCTGCGATGGCCGACTGGCTGCTCGAGCGCGGCGCACGGCTGGTCGTGCTCGCCGGCTATATGGAGCTGTTGACCTTCGTCTTCCTCGAGCGCTTCCCGGGCGCGGTCATAAATGTGCACCCGTCGCTGTTGCCGGCCTTCCCCGGCTTGCACGCGATCGAGCAGGCGCTTGCCTACGGCGTGAAGGTGTTCGGCGTGACGGTCCACTTCGTCGACGCGGGCGTGGACAGCGGCGCGGTCATCCTGCAGCGGGCGCTGGAGCTGCCCGACGCGCGCGACCCCGACGAGGTGCTGGCGGCGCTGCGCCCGATCGAGCATGCGCTGCTGCCCGAGGCGGTGCGCCTGTTCGCGCGGGGCGCGCTCGGCTTCGCCCCGGAGAACCCCCGCCGCGTGACGCTCGCCCCCGCGCCGACACAGGCCCCAGCCGAGACGCCCTGACGTGTGCACGCGACCTTCGCTCCACCCGGATAATCTGCGAGCGAATGAGCGCTGAGCCCACCCACACCGGCATCGAGCGCGCCGAGCCAGGCGCGGTGCGGGTGCGCCGCGCGCTGCTTTCGGTCTCGGATAAGACCGGCATCGTCGACTTCGCCCGTGGCCTGGTCGAGCTGGGCGTGGAGATCGTCTCGACCGGTGGCACCGCACGGGCTTTGGCCGAGGCGGATGTGCCGGTGCGTGCGATCGAGGACTTCACCGGCTTCCCGGAGATGATGGACGGGCGCGTCAAGACGCTGCACCCGCGCCTGTACGCCGGGCTGCTGGCGGTGCGCGACAACGACGAGCACCTACAGGCCGCGGCCGAGCACTCGATCGAGCCGGTGGATCTTGTGTGCGTGAACCTGTACCCCTTCGAGCAGACCGTCGTCCGCGGCGACGCGACGCCTGAGGAGATCGTCGAGAACATCGATATCGGCGGTCCCACGATGATCCGCGCCGCGGCCAAGAACAGCGCGTTCGCGGCGGTGGTGGTGGACCCTTCCGATTACAAGGGTGTGCTCGTCGAGCTTGGCGAGTCCGACGGCAGGCTGGCCTTGTCCACGCGCCGGCGCCTTGCCGGCAGCGCCTTTGCCTGCACCGCGCGCTACGACGCCGCGATCTCCTCCTGGTTTGCCCGGCGCGAAGACGAGGACTTTCCCGCCCAGCGCACACTTGCCTACGAGAAGGCGGCCGAGCTGCGCTACGGCGAGAACCCGCACCAGCGCGCCGCCTACTACGCCGAGGTGGGCGCGCCCACGCACCTGCTCGCCGGCGTAAAGCAGTTGCACGGCAAGGAGCTGTCGTTCAACAACCTGCTCGACCTGAGCGCCGCACGCGAGCTGGTCGAGGACTTCTCCGAGCCGGCCTGCGCGATCGTCAAGCACAACAACCCCTGCGGCTGCGCGCTCGGCAGGACCGCCCAGGACGCCTACGAGCGCGCCTTCGCCAGCGACCCGGTCAGCGCCTACGGGGGCGTGATCGCGCTCAACCGCCCAGTTGACGCGGCCTGCGCGCAGGCCCTCTCGAAACAGTTCATCGAGGTCCTGCTGGCTCCGGCATTCGAGCCCGAGGCGCTTGATGTCTTGACGCAGAAGAAGAACGTGCGCCTGCTGGAGCTGCCCGATTGGCCGGAGCCGGCCGGCGGCCTGGAGGCCAAGCCTGTCATAGGGGGCTTGCTCGTGCAGGACCGCGACGAGGTCGCGGAGACCGCCGATCAGATGCGGGTGATGAGCGCAAAGCAGCCCAGCGAGCCCGAGTGGCAGGACATGCGCTTCGCCTGGCAGGTCTGCCGCCACGTGCGCTCCAACGCGATCGTGATCGCGCGCGACGGCGCCACGATAGGGATCGGGGCAGGGCAGATGAGCCGTGTTGACGCCGTGCGCATCGCGATCGAGAAGGCCCAGGCGGGGCTGGCCGAGGCAGGTGGGGACGCGGCAGGTGAGCCGGGCGGCTCGGATGGTGGTGCGCCGAATCGACTGGCCGGCGCATCGCTGGCCTCGGACGCCTTCTTCCCCTTCGCCGACGGCCCGCGGCTGGCGATCGACGCGGGCGTCACAGCGATCGTCCAACCGGGTGGCTCGGTGCGCGACGAGGAGGTCGTCGCCGCCGCGGACGCCGCAGGTGTGGCGATGGTCGCCACGGGGGTAAGGCACTTCCGCCACTGAGCCGGCGCTTGCCCGGTCGGCCCGTGGCTAGCCGCGTTTCTTCTTGGGCTTCTTTCTGGCCGGGTCTGGGCACGGTATCGCGGTGCCGGCCTTCGCTTCGCTGCCGTCGAGGAAGCTGAACGTGGCCGCGAAGGGGAAGCCGCCCCTGGGGCAGCTGCTCGGTAGCAGGATGCCCTTGGGTGTGTATGAGAGCGTCACGCCGCCGACGTGTTCGTAGTAGGTGACGCCGATCGGCCCGATCGTGGCGTGCAGGTGGATGACCGAGATGTAGGGCGCGCCGGGCAGTGTCGGCACGAGCGGAATCCCGATCGAGACAACGCCGCCAAAGGGGGCGTTGGCGGGCAGCAGGATGCCGGGAAACTCGATGTGCGTGTCGACGGGCGTCGAGCCTTCGGAGTAGAACAGCACCGACAGGTGCCCTTCCTGGTCGGGCGCGCGCACGATCCAGATCGGCGCGTTCTCTCTGATCGGAGTAACGCCGAGCACGATCCCTGTATACGCTTCGCCGCGGCCCATGATCGAGTTGGGCGGACAGCCGTTCGGGCCTAGTTCGTCCAGCGTGGTGGCAGCGCAGGTCGCCAGTCCCAGCCCGCTGAGGGCGATCCCGAGGTTGTTGGGATAGCGCAGCTCGATCTGCGTCAGCGGCGGCGGCACCTGGCCGGGCGCGGCGGAGAAGGAGAAGCCGAAGTGCAGCGTCGTGCGCCGCCCAAGCTGCTCGGGAGTGAAGGCCGCGCTGAGCGTGGCGGTCGTGCTCGCTTGCGCCGCCACGGGCAGGCCCAGGCTGAGCGCGACGAGGAGTAGGACGACGCTCGACTTCATGCGTTGCTCTCAGTAGAGCAGCGTGCCGGTCGTCTGTACGACGAAGGCATAGTTGTCGCGGTCGAATGTGCCGTACAGACCGGCCGTCCCGTGCGCATGCGCGTAGCGGCCGCTGCCGCCGGTCACTATCAGCGTGCCGGAGAAGCTTTCGTAGGTGCCGGAGCCGTGCGGCGTGGCTCTGCCGTGACCGGTGATGGTGCCATAGCGCGTGTATGTGACAAAGCTGCCTGTGAAGGTCGAACCGACGTCCACGCGCGCGCGCATCTTGCCCGGCAGTGTGCCGCTGGCCTGGCCTTCCTCGAGCAGCAGCGAGCCCGAGGCCGACAGGTAGCGCAGGTGGGCGGTGTCGCTCGCTTTCAGCGCATGTGCCGCGTGAGCGAGAGGTGTCGCGCGCGGCGCTCGGGCGGTGTGGCTTCGGGCTGTGTGGCTGGTGGGAGTCGCCTGAGTGGCCGGGGCCGTGCGCGCCGCGTGTACTACGCACGCGCTTGCGCACAGCGTCGCAAGCAGAACAAGCCGCTTACTCATTGAGCGCCAGTGTCGGGGACACGCGCGAGGCAAGCCAGGCGGGCAGGGCCACGATCGCGAGCACGGCCGCGATCACGAGCGCCAGGATCGCGACGGGACGCGGGCTGGCGCTGAGGCTTGCCACCGGGAAACCGGTCACGTGGCGCAGGTAGGCGTCGATCGCGAGCTGGCCGTAGAGGCCGGCAAGCACGCCGGTGATGCAGCCGGCACCGAGCATCAGTGCCGACTCGACCACCAGGATCATCCGTATCCGTGCCGGCCGCACGCCCGAGAGGCGCAGCGTTGCCAGCGACACGCGCCGCTGCCAGATCGCCGAGCTGAGTGCCGCTGCCATCGCAATCGTGGCGGCGAGCAGCAGCAGCGTCGATATCTCCGCGAGGCGGCTGAGTCCTTCGCCGATCAGCGCGTCGATGCTCGCTTCCCGCGCTCGCGCGCTC
>JBAQGH010000128.1:0-6944 GCA_049287685.1 Solirubrobacteraceae bacterium
GCCTGAGCCCGCTCGGGGTCGAGCGGCACGATCCAAGCGCGCTCGGCCGGATCCCAGCGGCGCCCGGGGATCGCGCGCAGCAGCTTGCGCAGCACGTCGTCGTAAGGAAAGCGAAGCACCGCCTCGCCCTGCTCGAGCGTCGCCTGGAGAAAGGTCATGACCTATGGAAGATAGGCCGCAAAGGGGATGGCTGTGCGCGCGGAGAGAGGAGCGTTGCCGCAAGTTGCGGCTTTGCCGGGTCGATCGGGTTGGCCGGTCAGGCCACCGGGCAGGGGGACCTGTTGGGTGGCCAGGTGAGCGGCTAGGCGAGAATGTTGACGGCGCGTGAGACGATTAGGCCGATTGTCACGAGCGACACAAGCGACTGCACCCCCATCGTCATCTTCGCGATCGGCGTCAGCGGCATTGTGTCGGTCGGGGAGAACGCCGTCGCGTTCGTCAGCGACACGTACAGGTAGTCGACGAACTTCGGCCGCCAATCCCTTGGCTCGATGCGGTCATCCGACATCTGTGGAAACAAGAGGTCCGGCGGCCCGTCGTGCCCGGCGGCTCGCTTGCCGGCACCACCGCGGTCCATCTCCCAGTACCAGAGCGCAAAAATCAAAAAGTTCGTCATCCAAATCAGCACCCCTGAGACGATCAGCTCGCGGCCGTTGGGGGTGCCGTGGTGCAGCAGGAAGTGCGTCAGCGCGGCAAGCGAATAGATGTTGGCGGCGCCCACGAACGCCGTCAAGCCGAGCGCGACACGCCGTCGACGCTTGTGCTCGTGCTCGAGCTGACGCGGAGTGGCAAGGAACATGCCGATGAACAGCACCCCCTCGAGCGCCGGAATCAACCACGCCGGCCCCGCCACCAGTCGCGCCGGCAATGCGACTTGTAGACCGATCGCGGCGAGGATAGTCAGCTGCGCCGGCCAAAACGGCTCGCTCTCGGCGGGTGGCGGATAGGGACGCCCGGGCGGGCGCGATATTTCTGCTGCCACGGGCAGAGAGTAGAAGCCGGATCGGCGGCGAAGCGCCTCAGGGTGTGCGTGAGTTTCGGGCGGAACGATTGTGTGGGCGAGGCCCTTGGGCGCGCTTCGGGGTCGCGGCCGACATTCAGCTCCTACGGGCCGGCGGCGAGTGTCCCGCATAGCTCAGCCACAAAAATAACCTTTGGGTTATTTATGCGATCCGGGCTTCGCGTTAGCCAAATGCGCGGAATAACCTTTAGGTTATAAATGGGGTTTGGGCTACGCGCTAGCCTTATGTACATGGGAATCGACAGTCCCGTCCATCTGCTGTTCCTGGGCGCCGTAGCGCTGATCGTGCTCGGCCCCAAGCGCCTGCCAGAAGTCGCGCGAGCGCTCGGCAAGAGCATGCGCGAGTTCCGCGAGTCGATCAACCTGGACGCGCACGACGAGGACAAGTAGGTTCTAGTCCGCCCGAGCGGATACCGTCCGCCGGTGCGTTTGATCGTCGCTCGCTGTGAGGTCACCTACATGGGCCGCACCGTCACAGCCTTGCCAGAGGCCATCCTGCTGTTGATGTGCAAGGGCGACGGCACGTTCATGGTGTGGGCCGACGGCGGGGGCCCGAACGTCAAGCCGCTCAACTGGATGACCCCGCCGACGGTGCTCGAAGAGGAGCATGACGGGGACGGCGTCGAAGGCGGAGACGGCGCCGACCCGCGCCGCACCGACGGCCCAGGCGGGTTGACGCGCCTGGTTGTGCGCAAGCACGGGGACGAAGAGCGCTTGGAGATCACGATCGCCGAGGTCTTGACCGACGTCGAGCACGATCTCGATGTGAGCGCCACCCTGGAGAAGGAGGGCGTCGAGCGCGAACTGCAAGAGCTGCTAGCCGACGCCCCCCAGTGGTGTGGCGAGGGTTTCCGCTTGGTGCGGCGCGAGTGGCCGACCGACATCGGCCCAGTCGACCTGATGTGCCGAGACCTTCAAGACGAATGGGTCGCCGTCGAGATCAAGCGCATCGCCACACTCGACTCTGTCGAGCAGCTGACCCGCTATCTGGAGCGGATTCGCGTGGACCCGGCGATGGCTTCGTGCCGCGGCGTGCTCGTCGCCAAGCACATCAAGCCGCAGGCAAGGGTGCTGGCCGAGTCGCGTGGTCTCGCGTGTGTGGAGGTCGACCTCGAAGTGCTGCGCGGCAACCGCGAGCCCGACCTGCGCCTATTCGCGGCGTAGCGGCGCCAAACGGGAGGCTCAGCCGCGAAGGCCGGAAGCGCCGGTCTGCCACACGGCGCGTCGCAGGGTACGCTCCAGCGTATGACTGACGCTGAGAAGCTCAACGAGGGGCCAGTAATCACGGAGCGCGTCGAGGGCGTGCTGTTGATCACGCTCAACCGCCCCGAAGCTCGCAACGCGGTCAATCTGCCTCTGGCCGAAGGCATAGCGGCAGCGTTGGAGGAGCTGGACAACGAGCAGTCGCTCAGCGTCGGTGTCTTGACGGGTGCAGGCAAGGGCTTTTGCGCCGGCATGGACCTGAAGGCGTTCGTCACGGGAGAGCGCCCGTGGGTGGGCGATCGAGGCTTTGCGGGAATCGTGCGTAGAGCGTCGGTCAAGCCGCTGATCGCTGCTGTCGAGGGCTTCGCTGTGGCGGGCGGCTTGGAGGTCGCGCTCGCGTGCGATTTGATCGTGGCCGCCCGTGGAGCCAAGCTGGGCATACCCGAGGTCAAGCGCTCTTTGGTGGCCGCGGGCGGCGCTTTGTTGCGCCTGCCGCGCTCCTTGCCTTACAACGTCGCGATGGAGTTGGCGCTGACGGGCGAGCCGATGCTCGCCGAGCGCGCATGTGAGCTGGGTCTGGTCAATCGCCTGGCTGAGCCAGGCGCCGCGGTAGGGGTGGCGCTTGGGCTGGCGAGAGAGATAGCCGCCAATGCCCCGCTGGCGCTGACGGCGTCCAAGCGCATCTTGCAGGAACAGTGGGACTGGTCCTCGGCCGAGATGTGGGAAGCGCAGAGCGCGATCTCCGACCCAGTCTTCACCTCAGAGGATGCTCGCGAGGGAGCAACAGCTTTTGCGGAGAAGCGCCCGCCGGTCTGGCGGGGTCGCTAGAAAGCATGCTCCCCGCGCGGGGAGCATGCTGATCTTGGCTTTACGCCCCCCGCGGTAATGGGCGATTCTGGCTGGCTCGCGGCGGCGGAGTGCGACGGCCGCGTCAGCCGCGCATGCGTCGCCTGCGTTTGCGCTGGCGCATGACCATCATGAAGCGGCGCCAGAGGGCTCCCATCAGCGCTCGCCGGGTGCCTTTTTCGGATACTGCGAGACGGGGATGCCAAGGTCGAGCGCCGTCTTGACAATGCGGCTCTGCTCGGCGATGTGCGCGGCGGGGTAGCCCTCACCGGGACTGGCCCGCTCGGGCCGCCCTATGAAGCCGAAGTGGATGTCCTCGGGCATGATCTGCATCAGGCGCGGGAACATGTGCGCGCGTGCCCCGACATTGCGCGGCTCCTCCTGCACCCACAAAATCTCCTGGAGGTGGGGATAGCGTCCCATCAACTCTCTGATGTTGCGCTCGGGGAACGGGTAGAGCAGCTCGACGCGACCGATCGCCACGCTGTCATTGCTCTGGCGGTCGGGATGTCCGGCAAGGTCGTAGTAGATCTTGCCGGTGCAAAGGACAAGCCTCGTCACTGCATTCTCGTTGGTGATGCCGGGCTCGGCCAGCACAGGCTCGAAGCGTGAGCCCTCAGCCAGATCCTCGACGGTATTGGTGGCTTGCGGAAGACGCAGCAGGGACTTCGGCGTCATGATCACAAGTGGACGCTGCTTGGCGATCAGGGCTTGGCGGCGCAGCAGGTGGAAGTACTGGGCGGGTGTGGTCAAGTTCGCCACGCGCATGTTCCCCTCAGCGGCCAGCGCCAAGAAGCGCTCCAGGCGAGCCGAGGAGTGCTCTGGCCCCGAGCCCTCGTAGCCGTGCGGCAACAGCAGCGTCAAGCGTGAGGTCTGCCCCCACTTGGCGAGCCCCGAGGCGATGAACTGGTCGACGATCACCTGGGCGGAGTTGACGAAGTCGCCGAACTGCGCCTCCCACAGCACAAGCGTCTCGGGCGCCTCCTGGCTGTAGCCGTACTCGAAACCCATGCAGGCAAGCTCGGACAGGGGACTGTTGTGCAGCTCCATTGGCGCCAGCGCCTCGGCCAGCGACTGGATCGGGCAGAAGGCTCGCCCGGTCTTGGCGTCGTGGAGCACCAAATGGCGCTGGCTGAACGTGCCGCGCTCGGTGTCCTGCCCGGTAAGCCGCACAGGTGTGCCCTCGGTCAACAGCGACGCGAACGCCAGCGCCTCGGCGTGGGCCCAGTCGAGGCGTGCGGGCGCCTTCTCCGTGCTCGCGTCGTCACTGCCGTTGGAGGCGCTGGCGTCGCCACCGCCAGAGGCGTTGCTCCGCACGAGCGCGGCACGGCGGCGCTCCAGCTGCTTGACGAGCTTCGGGTGCACGGTGAAGTCCTCAGGCGTGTGCAGCAGCTCGAGCCCAAGCTCACGCACGCGCGCGGCCGGTACCGCGGTATCGACATCTGGGCTGGGTGAGCGATCGAGCTGATACTCGCCGGTGCTCTGATCGACGTTGCCGTGCTCGGCAGCGGCCGCGATCTTGGCCTTCAGCCGCTGGTGCAGAATCGTCAGGTTGTCCCAAACCTCCTGCCCGGTGCGCTCGACGTCCTCGCGGCTGACAACCCCGTCCTCGATCAGCTGCTCGGCCCACAGTTCGTACACGCGCTTCTTCGTCTTGATCTTCGCGTACATCTCCGGCTGGGTATAGGCCGGCTCATCGGACTCGTTGTGGCCAAAGCGGCGGTAGCCGATCAGGTCGATCAACACGTCATGCCCGAACTCCTGGCGGAAAGCAAAGGCGAGTCTGACAGCGCTCATGCAGGCGGGCACGTCGTCGGCGTTGACGTGGATGATTGGCACGTCGAAGCCCTTGGCCAGATCCGAGGCCCAACGCGTCGAGCGCGCGTCGTCGGGGTCGGTGGTGAAACCGACCTGGTTGTTCATGATCAGGTGCAGGCTGCCACCCACCTGATAGCCGTCGAGCGCTTGCAGGTTCAGCGTCTCGGCGACGACTCCTTGGGCGGGGAAGGCGGCGTCGCCATGGATCACGATCGGCACGGCCGCGTTGGTGTCCTGATGGGCGCGCGGCCCGGTACGGGTGGTCTGAGCAGCGCGCGTGGCCCCCTCTACAACCGGCGAGACATACTCGAGGTGGCTGGGGTTGGACTCCAGGTTGACGCGGATCGTGCCGCCGTCGGGCAGCTTGTAGGAGCCTTGCGAGCCGTGGTGATACTTGACGTCGCCGGTGCCGCCCTGGGGAATCGTGGTGACCGCCTCGAGCGTCGATGCCCCCTCGAACTCGGCGAAGATCGTGTCGTAGGGCCGTCCAAGGTTGTGGGCAAGCACGTTCAGCCGGCCGCGATGCGCCATCCCCACGACGACCTCCTGGCCGCCGATGCCGGCCGCCAGCTGGATCATCTCGTCGAGCATCGGCACGGTCATGTCCAGCCCCTCGATCGAGAACTGGTGCTGGCCGAGATAGGCCTTGTGCATGAAGCGCTCGAGCGCATCAACCTCGATCAGTCGCTTGAGCAGCGCCTTGCGCGGCTCGATCCCAAGCGGCTGGCGGAACGCGCCGGACTCGATCTGCTCGCGCAGCCACACGCGCTGGCGGTGCGAGGAGATGTGCTCGATCTCATACGCGATCGTGCCGCAGTAAGTCTGGCGCAGGTTCGGCAGAGCCTCGGCCAGAGTCTCGCCGGGCACATACATGCGCAGGATGCGAGCCGGGATCTGTGCCATCACCTGCGGAGTCAGGCCGGCGGCCTCCGGGTCGAGCTGCGGCTCGCCCTCGGGCTCTGAGCCAAGCGGATCGAGACGCGCCGCGAGGTGCCCGTGGCTGCGGAAGCGGTGCACGAGCGTGCTGGCGGCCTGCACGGCCTGCAGCATCTGCTCGTCGGGCGCGGTGGCTTGCAGCGGCGCCACGGGTGTCGCGGTCGGCGTGAGCCCGGTCGGCGTCGGTGCGGTTGGCGCGGGGCCAAGCTCGACGCCAAGCGAGGCGAAAACGCCGTCGTAGAAATCGTGCTCGCCCTGCAAGCATTGCTCGATCAGTCCCAGGAAACGCCCAGACTCCGCCCCTTGGATCACGCGGTGGTCGTAGGTGGAGGTCATCGTCATGACCTTCTCGGCGCCGACTTGCTCGCCGACGTTGCCAAGCCCGACCGGATAAGCGATCGAGCCGGTGGCGACGATCGTCCCTTGTCCGTTCATCAGCCGCGGAACCGAGGCGATCGTCCCGAGCCCACCGGGGTTCGTCAGCGTGATGTTGGCTCCTGTCAGGTCGTCGGCCGTGAGCGTGTTGGTACGCGCCTTCTCGACGAGCGCGTCGTAGGCGGCCAAGAACTCCTCGAAGCCCAGCCGATCCGCGCCGCGGATGACCGGAACCATCAGCGTGCGCGAGCCGTCCTTCTTCTCGACGTCCACAGCCAAGCCAAGGTTGACCGCGCCGTCCTCGATGCGATAGGGCTTGCCCTCGATCTCGGCGAAGTGGTGGACCATGCTCGGCATCTCGACGGCGGCCCGCACGATCGCGTAGGCGATCAGATGCGTAAAGGACACCTTGCGCCCGGCGCCCTTCAGCTCGCGGCGGCGCCCGTCCAGAGCCGTCACGGTCAGCGTCCTGAAGCTGGTGGCCGTCGGGATCGAACGCGACTCGTCCATGTAGCGCGCAAGCATCGCCGCGCCGCCCTTCAACAGCTGGCGCTCGCTTGCTTGTGCCCCAGAGGGTGCCGGCTCAGCAGCGGCGGCCTGCGCCCCAGAGGGTGTGGACTTGCCGTTGGTAGCCGCCGGACCGCCGTTCGCGACGACGCCGAGCACATCGGCCTTGACGATCCGCCCGCCTGGCCCGCTCCCGGGCACGCCGGCGAGGTCGACGCCCTCGGTAGCCGCCACCCGC
>JBAQGH010000129.1:0-19564 GCA_049287685.1 Solirubrobacteraceae bacterium
GCCACCACCACCGGCGTGCGTCTCGCGCGCACCGTCGCCGTTGGCGGGCTCCTGCGAGGCGGTGGGGTCGCTCGCCGGGAACGTCCCCCCCAGCGCGTCGTCATCGCCGTCTGACTCGGGCAATAGCCCCTGCAGGGCCTCGCCGAAAGCATGCTTGGCGTCGGTAAGCGAGACGCGGTCCTGCGGGCGCTTGGGGCCGGCGATGCTGGGCACGACTTCGCCGAGGTCCAGCTCGATCAGATCGGAGTACGTCGGCTCCTCGGAGTGCTCGTCGTGCCACATGCCCTGCTCGCGCGCATAGGCCTCGACCAGCTCGATCCGCTCGGACGGCCGCCCCGACAGCTCCAGGTAGCGCAGCGTCTCCGCGTCGATCGGGAAGATCGCGCAGGTCGAGCCGAACTCGGGGCTCATGTTGCCGATCGTGGCCCTGTCGGCGATCGGCAGGCCCGCCAGGCCCGCACCGTAGAACTCGACGAACATCCCCACCACGCCGCGCTCGCGCAGCATCTCGGTGACCGTCAGCACGAGGTCGGTGGCGGTCGCGCCCTCGGGCAGCGAGCCGTGCAGCTTGAAGCCGAGCACGCGCGGGATCAGCATCGACATCGGCTGGCCCAGCATCGCGGCCTCGGCCTCGATGCCGCCCACACCCCAGCCGAGCACGCCCAGCCCATTGACCATCGTCGTGTGCGAATCGGTGCCGACGAGCGTGTCTGGATAGGCCTGCACCGGGACATCGTCAATTGCGCGATGCCCCGTGCGCGCGCGGGGGGCATCGCGCAATTGAGCACCATCTCCCCCCACCTCCACGGCCCCATCCTGCTCCGTCGAGAACACGACGCGCGCCAAATACTCGAGGTTGACCTGGTGCACGATCCCCGTGTCCGGCGGGACCACCGCGAAGTCGTCGAACGCTCCCTGCCCCCAGCGCAGGAACGAGTAGCGCTCCTGGTTGCGCTCGAACTCGCGCTCGGCGTTGAAGCGGAAAGCGTCGCGGGTGCCGAAGGCGTCGACCTGCACGGAGTGGTCGATCACCAGCTCTGCCGGCACGAGCGGGTTGATCTTGGACGAGTCGCCACCCATCTGCGCCATCGCGTCGCGCATCGCGGCGAGGTCCACGACGGCCGGGACGCCGGTGAAATCCTGCATCAAGACACGGGCCGGCGTGAAGGCGATCTCCTTGCTCGGCTGTGCCTTGGCGTCCCAGGAGGCAAGCGCCTCGATGTCGGCGGCTGAGACCGAGCCGTTGCCCTCGGTGCGCAGCAGGTTCTCGAGCAGTACCTTTAGCGAGAAAGGCAAGCGGGCCACGTCGAAGCGCTGTTGCAGCGCTTCGAGGCGAAAGATCTCGTACTCGCGTCCGGCGGCCGCAAGTGTGGCGCGCGCGCCAAAGCTATTTTCGGGTGCCGAGCTCAACGGACAGCCGGGCCAGGCTCGCTGGGCGCACAGGAGATTGCGCCCGTGACGCTGCCCTTGCCATTGCGCTTGCCCTGCAAGAGCGCCGTGTCGCACACCTCTAGCAGCTCTGCCTCGGTCATCGGCGCGCGCCATTCGGCCACACCCATCGATGCAGAGACGCCATGCGAGCCGTCCGGAAAGGGCACCCGGCGCATGCGCGCCAAGGCACGCCCGGCGGCGGCCACCGCGCTGTCGAGGTCCGCGTTGGGCAGGATCACGACGAACTCGTCGCCGCCGTAGCGTGCTACGCGGTCGAACGCGCGGAACTCGCCCATCAGCGCCTGGGCGGCCTGGCGCAGGATCGAGTCGCCCGCTTGATGGCCATAGTGGTCGTTGACGAGCTTGAAGTCGTCGAGATCGACGATCACGCACGAAAGCGGTCCGCCGGTGCGCTGGACGCGACCGATCTCCTCGTGCAGGCGGCGGCGCATCGCCCGGTGGTTGAGGCAACCGGCCACCGAGTCGGTGCCGGCCTCCGCACGAGCGCGCACGAGCGCGAGCACGGTCGCAGCCTGGTCGACGAGCGTTGCCGCCTCCTCGATCGAGCTTTCCTGGAAAGGCTCGGCCTCGCGCCTGACGAGCACGACGACCGCCTCGACCTGGGCGCCGAGCGTGAGCGGGGCGAGCAGCGCACAGCCGGCGGCGTCTGCTTGGGGCGGCGCGGTGACCGACAGGCGCGGGACGCTGGCGGTCAGCTCGCGAGGGCCGACCGCGAGGAAGCTGCGTCCCGTGGTGGCCACCCAGCTGACCCCCGGTGGGCGCTCTGAGTGCGGCTGCAGATAGCTGAGCTGCCCGTCGCCCTCGAGCATGTGGACGACCACGAGCTCGTCCTCTCCGGGCCGCCTGAGGTGGTGGATGTGGACCTCCTCGGCGCCCAGCGTCGCGATCAGCTCGCGGGCCAGACCGGTGAAGACCGCGTCTGCGTCCTCGGCCGCGTCGGCCAGCGACGTGAGCCGGCGCACTCCGGCGAGTACGGGTGCCAGCTCGCTCTCGGCGACACTGCCGTTGACTGGGGCGATTGCCATGCCCTCAAATCTAGCGCTCTAACGCGACGGTTTGTGTACGACCGGGTGCCGAACATGCCTACGTCGTCTCTGCTTATGGTGGCGCTTGTGCTTGCGCGGACAGCTCCCAACCGCGACCTTGGTGCGCTGTTTGATCACCTTGCCGTTCTGAGCGGTGATCGTAGTCGGCATGATCAGAGTCGACTTGCAAAGGCTGCCGATCGCCGAGAGCACAGAGTTCTTGCCGGTCGGAAGCCTCACTTCGAAGCTCGACACCGGCACGTCGGGGATCGAGGCGTAGTCGGACGTCGTCACCCCTTTGGAGATGTTGGTGTTGCCGATCAGGATCACTGTGACGCCGTCGCCCTGCAATACGAGGTCGAGATCGGGGAAGGCGGCGCCGCCATGCGATACGAAGATCGCCGTGCCGCTCAGCTTGTCAGGCAGCACCGGTGTCGCCACCTTGGCGGTGCCGACCTTCGAGAGCGGGGGGCAATCCGCCGGATTGACATTGAATGTCGCTTCGGGACACGCGTTGTTGAGGGTGCTGGTACGTGCTTTGAGCAACCGCGGCAAAGTTACGAGCACCGACTTGATGTTGGCCTGCGGACCGGCCGGGTAGGCCACTTTGACGACCAGGATCGCACCGTTCGCACGTGAGGTCTTGGCGTTGGTCGAGGCCGTCAGCTTTGGCGCAAACGCGAGCGCGCTGCAAGCTGTCGCCTGGAACGGGGTGGAGATGGGTTGGGTCGTGCCGAAAGTCGAAGTGAGCGTCGTTTCGGTCTTCAATGCCGCACAACTGGTGGGGTCGATCGCGAAGTTCGGGCGATTTACGTTCACGTCGATCGAGCGCAGGCGCAGCGGCACGCCGCCGACGATCGTTGGCAGCTGGCTCGAGATGACGATGCGTGAGGTGAACGGTTCGACGTTGATGGCGGCCCGCGTGACGATCTTGCCATAGTCGAACGGGCCGACTTTTTCAGCCGGCACGACGACCGAGAGGCCATACGGGGCGTTGCCGTATGGGCCGGTCAGATAGGCGCTCCCCGGCAAGCTCAGCGGCTGCGGACCCGAACCCAGCGAGGCGCTGACCGTGCCGATCTGGCTTGCGGCCGTGCACTCGCCCTGCTGTGCTTGCGGTTCGGGGCAGAGGCTGACGGAGGGGATCCTGCCGAGGAGGCCTTGGGGGAGGACTGTCGTGAGCTTGGATATGTATTGCTGGCCTTCGCCGCGGGCGAGGCTGAAGTTGAAGCTGGTACCGGCCCCACCTGTCGTAGGAGTGGTGGTCACGCTTTGGCTGAGCGCGAACGGCAACGGCGAGGGACAGGCGGCGCCTTTGCCGTCGAAGTCGATCGGAAACGACATGAACGGTTCGGCCGCGAGGGTGCCGCTGTATGGGGTCAGGCTCGAATTGGTGGTCGCCATCCCGCACATCAGCGGGTTCGCCAGTGGCGTGTGCGGACCGTTCAGCGTCAGGATGAAGTCGCTGAAGGGGACCTGCGGGTTTTCGAGCACGGCGGTCGTCAGCCTGCCCGTGTTCGCGTTGGCGCTGACGTGGCCTACCAGCCGCACGGACACGCCATAGGCGGGGGCCTCCGCCTCGATGAAGATGCGGTACTCGTTGCCCGATTCCGGATTTGTGCTTTCAGGCTGGCCGACGTAGACGTTGCCGGTCAGCGAGCCTGGCGGCAAGTCAGGCGTTTCGATCGTTGTGGTACCGACCTGCGAACCCGCAGGACATTTGACTTCACCGCTTGTGCCCTTGCCGAATTGAGCGTCGGAGCATGCTTCAAGCCCATTGGCGATAGCCGGGTTGAGCGTCATACCTTCGGGGAGGGCGACATGCGCGTCCTTGAGCATCGACGAGTCGAGCCCTTCCGCATCGGTATTTTGCGGGACTTCCACTTTGACCGTGACCGCATCGGGCGCATCTGACCTGCTCGCGCCCGCGGCCGGTTCGGTTTTCACCGTCGGTTCGAACGGGACTTTATCGCAGCCACTGGCGCCTACAGGCGTCGTGAACGATTTGGTTTCTTTTTGGCCTTCATAGGATTCGACTTCGAGCTGGGTCGTCTGCGGGCCCAGGCAGGTGCTTGGCATTGTGATGAACGGCAACGTGCCACCCGCTCCCAACGCCTTGCCGTTGAAGATCAGCCTTGACTCGACGAGCTCAGGAGTCTTGGGGATTTCATTGATCGTGAAGAACTCGTGGTAGTCGCCGCTCCAGTCGATGCCGCCGACGATGTGCACGACCGTTTCAAACAAGGCCACCTTGAAGTCTGCTTCCAGCGGCGTGCCGGGCGGCGCTTCCATGTTGTACACAGGGGTACTTTCCGCGGGGAGAGTTATCGTGGCGCCCACCGGGTGACCCAGGAGCTCGATCAAGTTCAGGTGCGCAGTGAGCTGCACGTCGCCGACCTGAGTATCTTTCGGGCAGCCTGACCCTTCCAATTCAGAGAGCTTGCAGCGCGGAGTCGCGAAAGGATCGACGCTCAGTCCAGCGGGCAAATCGACGCGCACTCGCTTGACGTTGCCTTCGGGCGCTTCAACGCCCGAGGCTCCGGTCGTCTTGAAGCGGAAGTCGGTGATCCCGTAGTTTGGGTGGCCCGCCGCCTGCGTGTAATACTTGCTCGTGGTTTCGGCGTCACAGGGAGCCACTTCGCTATTTTCGGTGCACGTCCCAGCTTCCCACTTGGTGACTCCGAAAGCTCCCGAGACCGCCGGCGCCGATAGCGCCGCTATCGCGCATACAAGCGCAGCGACAATGCAGATAGGTGCGGTGAGCCTCATGTGTCCCCTCCAGTGATCGAGCTTCCTCGACTATGGAGCTACCCGCTGCCACGCCCTCTAACCGTAGAAACCCCTACCCGGGTCGGCTCGGTGCCTATCGAGCCGACCCGGGGTCCTCCGACCTGAGAGCTAGCTATTTGAAGAGGACTGTCGCGTAGGCCGTCGAGGTTTTCTTGCCTTTGGCCTTCGGGACAAAGCCGACGCGCACCTTCACAGACAGCGGCCTGCGCGAGCTGGTCACCGGTACTTCGAGCGTCACGTTCTGCTGTTTGCCGGGGTTCTTGTAGATCGTTTTCAGGTTCGATCCGCCGCCGCTTACGCGTCCCGCTTCCGGCACCCTGACGACGACGACCGCCTTGCCTTTCTTGGCGGCGTGCGAGACGACCGTCACCGGGCAGTTCGTGACCGCGATTTTCGTGTTCTGCTTGAACACCTTTCCATTCTGAGCGGTGATCGTTGTGGGCATCACCAGCGACTGCTTGCACAGGTTGCCGTTGGCGGCCACCGCCGAGTTTGGACCGGTGGGCAGATTCAGTTCAAATCCGGTGAATGGGACATCTGGGGTGCTCGCGAAGTTCGTCGTCGTGACGCCTTTGCTGATGTTGGTGTTGCCGACCAGGATCACCGTCACGTTGTCTGCCGTGAGGACGAGGTCGAGGTCCGGGAACGCCGCGCCGCCGTGCGAGACGAAGTAAGCGGGCCCACTCAACTGATCTGGCAGCACCGGTGTTTTGATCCGTGCCGTGCCCACCTTCGAGTTTGCCGGGCACAGGCTTGGGTTCGAGTTGAACGTCGCTTCCAGGCACGCGTTTTTCAACGTTGACAGGCGCGAAGGGAGCTGCTTCGGGACGGTGACGAGCACCGACTTGAAGTTTGCCCCGCCCGCCGGAACGTTGACATTCGTGACGAGCGACGCCCCGTTGGCACGCGAGGTTTTCGCGCCCGAGGAGGCCCCGAATTTAGGCGCGAACGCCAATGAGCTGCAGCCCGTCGCCTGGAATGGCGTAGAGAGCGACTGGCTCGCCCCACCGCCCGACGTCAATGTCGTGGCCGTGCTCTGCGCGGCGCAGTTGGTCGGGTTGACCAGGAAGCCCTGGCCGTTGATCGCCAGGCTTAGCGTTTTCATGCGCAGCGGGATGCCCTTGAAGATCGTCGGAACTTCGCTTGAGACCGTGACCTGGGCGTTGTGCGGGTTGACTTCGATCTTGCTGCGCACGATCACGTTGCCAAGGCTGAACGGGCCGATTGCCGCGTTGACGACCGTCACCATCCCATACGGGGCGCCGGCGTACGGACCGGTCAGGTAGACCGGGCCCGAGAACTGCACCGGGGCGCTGCCCGCGCCGACCGTGGTTGTCGCCGTCCCGATCCGGCTTTCAGCCGAGCACGTACCCTGCGAGGCTTGCGGTTCGGGGCACTGAGTAACTGCCGGGATCTTCCCGACGAGGCCCAGCGGTAGTGCTGTGGTCACGTGCGACAGGTACTGTTGGCCGTCCGCGCGTCCCAGGTTGAACGTGAAGCTGGTGGGAGCGCCGCCGGTGGTCGGCAGCGATTCCGTGCCCTGGGAGAGCACGAAGGGCAGCGGCGAGGCGCAGGCTCCGCCTGAGCCGTTGCTGTCCACTGTGAAGGTCGGTACCAACGGCGAGTACGCTGCTGGGTTCTGCGTATACGGTTCAAAGGTGGCGTTGGTCGTCGCCGGGCCACACGTGAGTGGGTTGGCGATCGGAGCCAGGGCGCCGCCTTTGAACTTCAGCGTGATCTTGCTGAACGGTTGTTCGGGGTTGTTCTTGAATTCCGTCGTTACCCGGCCGGTAGTTGGGTTGGGCTTGACTGTCCCTTCCAAGCGTACGGAGATGCCGTAGCGCGTCGTATCGGCGACGACGTAGATCGTATATTCAGGCTGCGCTGGGTTCGATCCACCGGTGATCGGTTCGGTCCCGCCCAGGTAGATGCGGCCCGTCAGAGGTTCGCTTTCGG
This sequence comes from Solirubrobacteraceae bacterium, assembly GCA_049287685.1. Classification (GTDB taxonomy): domain Bacteria; phylum Actinomycetota; class Thermoleophilia; order Solirubrobacterales; family Solirubrobacteraceae; genus Palsa-744. Next base: position 7,224 of record JBAQGH010000129.1, read on the forward strand.
GCAGGTCGGGGACGGTCAGAGTCACCGTGCCCAGGCGAGATTCATTCGGACAGGTGACAGGGTTTCTTGTGCCGATGCCGACCTGCGTCGGCGTGCATGCCTTCAGGCCTGTGGCAGCCGACGGGTTGAGCGTCATGCCTTCGGGCAGCGAGATGCTGGCATTCTTCAACTGCGAGGAGTCGAGTTCCGTCGGCAGAGGGTTATGAGGCAGTGCTAGTTCAGCGGTGACAGCTGTGGGACTTTCGGACTGAGTAGTTTCAGGCGCGACTTTGAACGTAGGCACAAAGGGCACCCCAAGAGGGCCTGTAACGAGACAGTTTTCCGTGCCGATCGGTGTCGTGTAGGTCCTTTCGGCCTTCTTCCCAGCCTCCGATTCGAGTGTCACCGTATTGGTGGTATAGGGCCCCGGACCGGCGCAATTGCTTGGGTTCGTGATGAACCCACCCTTGCCTGTAGTGCCTATGTTGCCTTTGAGGATTAGCCGCGAGGAGATCAGCGGAATCTTCGGCGAGACGTTGATTTCGTAGTAGTCGTGGTAGTTGCCGGCCCATTCAACATGGCCTTCGATCAGCGTATGCGCGAAAGCACCCGGGAAACCGAGACTTTCGAGAGGCAGCGCCACACCGAACAGAGAGGCAACGCCAGGCGGCTGTACCACGTTGTAAACGGTCGCTTCGAGCGGGAGATCGGCAAATTCGCCAGGTTTTGGTTCGACCAGTACGACGACCTTGTTGGTACCGATGATCGTGTCGGCGTTGCATGTAGGGGCCAGAAACACCCCTTCCGCCACTTCCTTGCCGAATTCTTCGCTCGAGCACAGCGGCACGGCCGTGGGGTTGGTGCTTACGCCTAGACCGACATCGGTGCGGACATGCGTCACAGGGCCTTCTCCTGTCAGAAGGCCCGATGGGATTGCATGCGGGAACGCACCTTCGGTATTGACCTTGAACGCCGTGATCCCCCACGGCGGGTGCCCTGCTGCCTGCGTATAGCCAGCCGCCTTGGCTTCTTCCAAGGTAGGTTCCGTCGGGAAGGTCGTGCCGGGTTCTTCGCCACATTTTTCTTGGCTCTGGATGCAGTTCGCCGCAACGAACTTTTCCACGCCGAACGCAGCCTGCGCCGCTGGCGCGGCCAGCGCCATCGCCACGTAGGCGACCGTAAACGCACAAGCAACCGTCCCAAAGAGCAAGCTCCGAACCCTCAACGTCATCCCGTCCTCCTCCGAATGCTGGACACAATCCAGTGTCTATGTAGCAGGCAGTGTCTATGTAGACAACTCTCATCTACCCGGATCGATGCGGTCTCAGTACAAACCCATTGCGAGCCGATCGGATCGGTGCTGCCTTGCCGCACCCGCGAGAAGAGCCGCGATGAGCTTCGGGACGCTGCGCTGATCGGCCTTTGCAGCTTTGCCGGACCGCTGCTCGGGACCGCGCAAAGGGGCTGTGCCGGTCGTCGCCGGCGAGCCGCTGGCCGGCATTTTCCTTGGCCAGACCGGCACAGCTAGCGTAGTCGTCCGACGTGAGGCCCGAACCCCTGGGCTCACAGCCCCGCCGGTTCACCCTATGACATCTGTCGCCCTGCCGGCCGCGAATCCATAGGCTTGCGGTGTGCGCTGGCTCGTGGACGGCATGAACGTGATCGGGACTCGTCCCGACGGCTGGTGGGAGGACCGCCACGCCGCGATGGTGAAGCTGGTGCACCAGCTGGAGCGCTGGGCGGCCTATGGCGGCGAGGACGTGACGGTCGTCTTCGAGCAGCCGCCGCGACCGCCGATCCGCTCGACCGTGATCGTCGTCGCGCACGCTCCCCGGCCCAGACGCGATTCGGCCGACGATGAGATCGTGCGGCTGCTCAAGCTGGAGGAGGAGCCTGGGCTGGTGCGCGTCGTGACCTCGGATCACTGGCTCAGCGACCGCGTGCACGCGGAGGGCGCGAGCGTTGAGGGCTCGGAGTGGTTCCGGGTGCAGATCGAAGCGGAGTGAGACGCCCTTGCGTGTCTCACCGCGAGCACTTATGCAAGACCTCCGCTTTCCACTCCCCCGAACCTCTACTTCGCTTCCGCGCCGAACGGTCAGATCACCGGCGGCGGATCGCCTTCGGCGCCTGCCAGCAGCTCCGGGTCCCAGTCGCAGACCAGGCAGGCGTGGCGAAAGGCCGAGCGAGTGAACTCGAGCGCAAAAGCTTGCGGGTCCGCGGCCGCGCAGACGTCCTCCCAGTCGAGCACGTACTCGCCCAGACTTCCGTCCCAGCGAGCTGCCGCCGGCGACAGCTCGGCCTCGGCAAAATCCCCCGGGGCCGGGTGAGCGTAGGCGTAGAAGGCCGGCTTCTCATAGCGCGCGTCCCCTGGCCACCAGCCGACCGCCACCTCTTGGGCGTTCATCGCGTTGCGCATGATGAAGTCCTCCGACGGCGGGTCTGCCGGGCGACCGGAGAAGAGGTTGACGGCCAGGTCGAACGAGCCCCACCAGGCGTTGACCGGCGTCGAGCGGCCGCGATAGGGGGCGCGAAACGCCGCCAGCACCAATGCCGCCTGCGTCGCCGCCGCGAAATAGCGCTCCACCTGTTGCGGGTCGTACCGCTTGTGCTCCTCGTCCTCGTCCAGCGGCACGCTCCAGGAGACCTCCTGCGGCGCCGGGTCGATCTCGACCTGGCCCACCAGCTTGCCTACAGCGACCAGCAGCTCGCGCGTGACCTCCCCGACCGGCCGGTCTGGGCCGAGCGCTACTCGCAATGCGCGCCCGTCGCTGTGCTCAGCCAGCGCCTCGTGGCTGTGCAGGTCGAGCGCGACGACGAACGCTCCTGAATCGTCGGGAGCCGGCAACGGCAGCGTCTCCCAGCCGCGCGCGCTCAGCCGCAATGCTGCATGTTGCAGCTGCGGCTCGGGCGGAGCCAGCGTCGCCGCCAGCTTGCCCAGCACCTGCGTGTGCGCGTGCAACGTGTCGCACGTGTCCTGCCAGTCGGCGAAAGGAAGCGCTGGCCACTCAGCTGGCATAGCTAGAAGCTACACCGCTCGCACGCAACTGCCAACGAGGCTCGACCAAACGGCTCTCAGGAAACCTGCAGGTAGGAGAAGCCCACCGCGCTTGGGCTCGACACGCGCGAGCCCCCGTATGTGGCCTTCGCTCGCCACTCCCCTACCGCAGGGGCCAGGAACGGGACGCTCGCCGCACCTTCGCCGACGAGGACCGATACCTGGCGATAGAACTGCCAGCCGAAAACGGGGTCGAAGCGTTCGATCTCGACCGTGACGGGGCCGGACGCTGCCGGCGCGACCTTGACGTCGATGTCCAATCCCTGGCCTGGCGCAGCTGTGTTCGAGGAGAACGACAGCGATGTCGAGGTGATCGTGCGCGACTCGCGCACGAGCGTGAAAGTCCCGGCGGTCGCGTCGCGCACAGAGACAACCGCGTAGTAGCGACCCGGTTGCAGCTGGTGCTGCAATGTCTGCGAGCCACTACCGCCGCACTCACATTCGATCACGCTGCCGTTCTGGTTTCGTAGCTGCAGGTTGAAGTCGGCCGAACCTGGGGCTGTCAGCTTCAGCGTTAGGTTCGAGTGACTGGTGACGTCGAGGCGATACAGGCGCAGCACGCTCACACCGCGACCGTCCAGGCGGCCGTGCGCGTGGGCGTAGTTGCCCAAGAGGAGACCTGGGGCCGTTTCGGCTGGGCCGGCCGGCGCTACCTGCAAGTGAAAGCGCTGAACGCCTCGATATGAAGCGCGTGGGGTGACATCGAAGCTGTAGACGCCTCCCTGACCTGGGCCTGGGGTGAACAGCCGGTAGCCGCCACAGCCGATGTGCTCCAGCGGGGAACCTTCTTCGAAGGAATTCGTGTTCGGCGCGAACAGGGCACCGCTGACACAAGCGCCGTCGGTCTTGTTGGCGAGGTTGATGAGGTAGCTGACGCCCGCGTGCATCGTGAACGCGTAGGCAGCGTTGATGTTCTGGATACGGTCGACCTTCCCACTGATGCCGCCGGAGGGCAGCGGCGCGCCCGGCGGCCCGACTGCCGGGGTCGGCAGGAATACTTCGAGCGTGAAGTTCGCCAGCTGCGAGTTCTCCAACGCTGCTACCCGGATCAGGTACAGGCCGTTCTTGGATGCCTTGAACGAGAGGGCTGCCTTGCCGTGAGCTTCGGTCTGCTGGCAGTCCACCGGCTGCAGCTGAGAGCGCACGGCGTGGTAGACGTCGACCGTGCTGTCCAGCTCACCTCCGGCGGTCAAGTCGAGCGCGATCCGCTCCGCGCTCTGGGCTCGCACGCTGTACCAAACCGAGTTGACCGTCGGCCCGCCGCACGAAGATTCCGGCTCGCCCCCTTCAAGCGTCGCGCCGACCGTGGTGCCGTTGATGGTCGCGGGCAGGCTGTGAACGACCTGCGCGTTGGCCCGTTCGTCGTTGGGCGGAGCGGGCACGGGCGTGACCAGCGCGACCTGGGCGAGCGATGACGGCCTCACGGCGACGGTCGAGGCGCCGGCCGCCGAGGCCAGCGCTGTAGCAGTAGCGAGCCCAAGCGCAAGGGCCATCGCCGCGGAGATCGCGACAGAGCGCATTCGTTCGAGATGCATCGACTGCTATGTACGCCGCCGGCGCCGCAATTCCCTTTATGCGAATCACGTCAGCCGTCCATGCTTCGCCTTCAAACAAAGCTTTCCCACGGGCATCGAGCACCGGCTTGATCGTCGTGATGGTGTCCGCCGAGATCGCAAAGTCGGCCGTCGCGGTGAGCTGCGTCCTCGATCGCTTCTTGCCCTTGCCTCCCGTCTTGCGAGTCGGGACCGGCCGCGGCGTGCCGTCCAGGACCTCAATCGCGGCTAGGTTGGCGGCTCACCAAGCGTAGGGTCCCGCGACCAAACCTGTCTATCGGCGGGATGACTTATGACGACCGCCGAGGGTCGAGAGGCGTCCTGTGCGATACCGTCGCTTGACCGATGAGGAACGACTTGCCAGTTCTACCAGCCGGAGCATGTGCGAACATATGTTCGTATGATCTTTGGTGCCCGTCCGCCGCAAGCGCGAAGCTTTAGTGATGCGTGGGCAGTCGCATACCGAAGGCTTCGCCCGCGAATCCGCATCGGAGGTCGAGTCATGAAGCGACGCGACTGGCTGTTGCTGTTCGCTGCATACGAGGGTGCGCCAGATGGGCTCGACCCGATCCGCTTCCAGAAGGGCTTGTTCTTGTTCGCCAAGCGCGCGCGAGCGCCTGAGCGGTCGAAGTACGTGTTCAAGCCTTATGACTACGGACCGATGAGCGCAAGTATCTACAGCGATCTCGATCGTCTCGTGGATGAGGGATTGCTCGAGCGCGTGTCCGTGCCTGGGAAGCAGTGGTCACGATACAAGCCGAGCAGAGTCACGTTCAGCGAGGGACAAAGGCTCCTGAAACAAGCCGAGGATGAGAAACTGCTCGACGCCGCCCGCGAGCTGTTCGAGATCAAGAAGGACGTATCGAAGATGGGGTTCAACGAACTGCTTGAGCGTGTCTACGCCGACTATCCCGAGTTCGCGGTCAACTCTATCTTCCGTAGGTCCGCCTGACCGGCCGACCGAATCCTTGTGCGAACCTTGGTTGCGGATGACTTAGCTCCCATGACCCCGGAGAGCAGTCTGACGGGATCGACCGTCAGATGACGCTCATCGTCGCAGTTCGTTGCCTCGATGGGGTGATCCTTGGCTCCGATAGCCAGGAGACCCGTGGCGAACGAGGCAGACGCCTAGCTCGCTCTACACGAAAGGTATACGAGCCTCGCCCTGGATTCTTGCTTGCTTGGGCCGGTGCACAGGACGTGGCACAGGGATTTGCCCTACGCCTCGGTCGCGCCGACGATATATCCCCCGATGCGGATCGTCTGCATATCAAGGATCGACTGCATGCGATTCTTGCTGACGTGCGTAAGGATCCAAGCGCCGAAGGGCGAAGCGACAACGTCGAATTCATCGTAGCGTGGTGGTCTGGACAAGAGAATAAGCCCGTCGCGCTTCGCCTCCTGAGCGGCGGAGCAGGCGAGTGGGTGAGTGACTGGGAGTTTGGAGGAATCCGCCTTGGAATAGAGCACGCGAACTTCGCAGTGAGCACGATGCGCTATATCGATCCAGGCGCTTTGACTCTCGAGCAAGCAAAGATCGTGGCTCTCAAGGTGCTGCGCGACACGATCGAAACCAGTGTGGAGGGCATCGGTGGTCGCGTTCAAATGGGAGCCGTGCGGGAGAGCGGTCTCGAAGTCATAGAAGAGGCAGACATGCGAGGTCTACATGACACCGCCGACCTGTGGGAGGCTCAGTGCATTGAACTCCTACTTGGGAGTACTGCATCTCCCTCTGCCAGCGAGACTCCAGACCGTGGTGTCCGCCCGCCAATCTGACGAGGGCCGGCCAACCGGGAGGAACGTCAGTCCGACACGCCTGGCAACCACCCGCGACGCGCGTCTCGCGGATACGAGCGGTTCGACAAAACGTGACACGCACAATCCTTACACGTACAGCAGCCCCTCTTGTAGGCGCTGCGCCACCTCCTCTGCGACCTGTTCTGCGCTCTTGCCGTAGCCGTCAATCGCGTGGCGCTCAAGCGGACCGAGGTCGGCGAAGTCGCGCCACACATGTTCGACGACCGAAATATCAGCGATCCGGCCTATCTCGCGACTCGCCGCTCGCGACGTGCAAACGGCCAGCGGCGCGCGGAGCACGGCGTAGGCGACAGCGTGACCGGCCTCTTCGAGAGCAGCGCGCATCGGCTCAAAAAACCAGCGCGGACTGATGATCCCGTCGACGATCGTGAAGTAGCCTGCGTCGGCATAGCCTGCGGCGGCAGCGGCGGCGATACGCATGACAATCGTGTTTTGCTCGTGTGACTCCGGTTTCCACGGCTCGACATAGCCCGCACTGATGAAGTGGAAAAACAAGTCTGACTCGAGATGAACCGCGCGCTCAAATCCCGCGGCGAGCAGGCGCGCCGTGGCCGTCTTCCCAGCGCCGGGCGGTCCTGTGAGAATAAGGACGGGGTCAGGCACAAGCCGATACTAGTCGCACGCCGGGCAGAGCCGACTATGACGGGATTCGCGATACGGGAGCTTCCCCTTTCTATGGCCAGCTATTGGCCGCGCCTGCCTCGTGATCGCCTCCCCACACGGGCTGGCATATAACCCACCGTGTCGCCGCAACCCCGTCAGGCGAGATCGATGACGAGCAGTTCGAGCTGCTCAACCTGGAGCAAGTGCGGGAGCGCCTGGCTGCCACAGCCAGTCGCTAGTTGCAGAAGCCAGATGGCGAAGGATCCCTATGTCTATCCAGGCAGAGTGTCCTGCACAATAACCCGGACGACCGCGACGCTTCCCGACGATCGCGCACCTCCAAACCGTCCTTAAGCATACCGAAGCATTTCGTTACACGATACCCAGTAGGTTCCCGCACTTTTATTGGAAACAACGTGGAGCGTGAACAACGCATCTGCTTGATTATTGCCCGCGACTTTGCTAACTCAGTTTCAACAATAACCAACTGATAGCTTCGGCCTCTACCTACAGACTGCCGTTGCAACAGTTACTCTCAAATCGGAGGATATTATGCGGAAGGTATTGACGCTTGCGATCTTGACGGCGAGCTTTGGCCTCGCGCTGCCCGCCACTGCATTCGCCGGGCCAGCGTGGCTTCTCAACGGTGCTCTGCTGACGGGATCTCTCTCATACAAAGCGTCCTCCACAGAAGCAGAGTTCGAAGACACCAAGGGCGCCCTAGGGGAACCCCTCAGCGTTAGGTGCTCGGAGACCGAAGAAGGCAGCGTAGGGACAGAAGGCAAAGGGCTGATCGTCAAACTTACAGCAAGTAGTTGTACGGGCGTTAGGAGCTGCGAAGCCACCGGGGCAAAAGTGAGCTTTGTTCATCTGTCCTGGAATGTACAGTTGATCGAAACCGAAAAAGAAGAGCGGGAGAAAATATTCAGCGGAGGTTCCGGCGCGCCCGGATGGGTGATTGAATGCAAAGTGCTTGGGATCGTGATCAAAGACGAATGCACCGGCGAAATCACGAGGGTGATCGAGAACGCCACTAAAGGCGCAGAGGGGGTATTCGACGAAAAAACAGCTGCGATGACCTGTACATTGGGAGGCTCCGGCACGGGGGCCGAGCTCGAGGACGCGGTTGACGAAGCCTCGAGCGGCACGCTCAGCACCGAATCCTCGGCCGAAGGGAAAGTTGAGATACAGCCGTTCCGATGGACCTTCGCTTTAGGCGAAGAAAGAAAGGTCATAGAAATCGTCAACAACAAGAACGTTGAAGAAACGGTAACCTCTGGGGGCCAAGTGAAAGGTCCGGAATTAAACAGAGTCTTCACAGTATTCGCGGGACAAGAATGTTACAACACCAACGTCAAATACGTGGCTGGTCGGAAATGCCTTGTTACCATCGAATCGACGAAAGAAGCCACGATTAGACAGACAGAAGAACTGGAAATCGGGCTGGCTTTAAGCCTCCCAATCAAAGCCCGATACGAAAGGTAAGTCGCGGCGACGGGCCGAGTGCCCGCCCGCCAAGCGATCCGAGCGGACCCCACGCCGATAGGGGTGCGCTCGGGATCGCCGGCGACTGAATGCCCTTAGGGCGTCTAACAAAAAGAGGTGTTGGATGCTGTCGTCTTAAAGGGTCTCTATGGCGAAACCTTTGGTCAGTGATGGGTTGTGGGCTCGTATCGAGCCGTTGTTGCCGCGCGTGGAGCGGACCGTGTTTGCCTCCCGTCGGGAGCGGCGGTTCTTGAGCAGCCCGCGTCGTGCCGTTCCACTTCTCGACCAGAGGCATCCAGATCGAAGAACTGTTGTTGAAGTTTCCTACGGCAATGCACGACGTAGATGACGTACACGAGACACTGGCGAGATAGGCAGCCTTCGCCCCTGACGGACTCGGAGGTTCCTGTATCGACCACGAACTCGAAGTCGAGGATCGTTGACCCGTGCGATGCGTGCGAAGGGTCGATCACTTCGATGATTACCGTGAACGCGACGGTGGCGATCCCGAGCACGATCAAGGCGCGCTTGCGATGGGCCGGCGTCACGAGCCGGCGAGATCGGTCGCTCGGCTCTCTTGAAGCTGTCTCATCGTGAACAGCGCCCGCAGCTCCCAGATACCTGGGAGGCGGCGACGGCCAGCGGCACCCCGTCAAGCTCAAGACCAGCAAGTAGTTCCACGCCGGCAGGCATCAGGCCGACCAACTTCTCGGCAATCTCGCGCAGCAGCCGAGGACCGGACTCGAACAGGTACTTGTCGAAATATTCGCTGCTAGTCGCGCCCGAGCGCAGACGGAACTCGCCCGTTAGACGAGCGCGCTCGTAGATGCGACCACCAAGCTGGGACATCGAAGGGGAGCATATTGGCGATCCCGTCAGCCGTTGACGCTCCACACGCTGGACGGGCGCTAGCGCGCCGATTGAGCGGCGTGTTCGCACTTCTGCTAGCACCCGACCCCATCTAGCCGCTGGCGTCGAGGTCCAGATACGCCAGAACCCGCACAACTGTACGGGTTCTGGGCTACGCGCCCTGAGAGATTCGAACTCCCGACCTTCGGTTCCGTAGTTAGCGAGGACAGCATGACATAGGACACGATTTGCCTGTATACAAGCCGTTTAGACAGAGCAAACCGTACCCTGTCAAGCTGTTTGGGGAGGAAGCTCGGGAGGAAGTTCTGTCTGTGTGAGGCGCTACCTTTTCAAGCGTTCGTCATCCGTAGTCGAGCGCCAATCAAGGAAGGAGTCTCATGGCATCTCGAACTCTCGATCCCCACGCCTCAGTCAGCGGCCACCTGTGGCTGTACGAGGGCAAGCGCCGCAGTACGTGGTGTGCGAAGTGGCGCGACCATCAGGGGCAGCACGAGAAGCGTCTCGGTCCTGCTTCGACGGGCAAGGGGTCTCCCCCGCCCGGTTTTCTGCGCGAACGCGAGGCTAACGTCCTGCTCGATGAGATCCTGGTCGACGCCAGACGTGGCCAGCTGCTCCAGCAGCGCACCGGCCTGACGCTCAAGGACATCGCTGAGGAGTGGTATGAACGCGGGCGCTTTGAGCGCGACTGGTCGGCGAGCACCCAGATCGACTACCGCTCTGTGCTCGACGCTCACCTGTTGCCCAGGTTCGGCGCGCAACGGATTGAGGCGATCACCACCGAGGAGATCGAACGCTGGCGCGACGACCTGGCCACGGACAGCAAACGCTCCCGTCGGACGGTCAACAAGATCGTCACGCTGCTGCACGGCGTCTACGAGTATGCGCTTGATCGTCATCAGCTGAATGTGAATCCGGTGGCGAAGGTCAAGCGGCTGCGCGAGTCCAACGAGGCCGCGCGCTTTGATTTCTACTCGCCCGAGGAGATCACGACACTGGTGGCGGCGGCTACGAAAGGTGCCCACCGTAACCCCGGCAGCCGGCAGAGCACGAAAGAGCCCGAGCGCTCCCTACGAGCTGCCGAGGACCGCCAGGACGCCGCGATCTTTCTCACTGCAGCCCTCAGCGGTCTGCGCCGTGGCGAGCTGTTGGCGCTGCGTTGGGAGGACGTGGACTTCGAGCAATCCTCGATCCGTGTCTATGAAGGCTTCAGCGCCAACAAGCTTGGCAAGACCGAGTCGCGCAAGTCTCGCGTCGTGCCGATGGTCGACAAGATCACCGAGGCGCTACGCGAACTGAAGCGCCGTGCGGCGTACGCCGGCAAGCAGGACCTAGTGTACGTCGGCCGCGACGGCACGCATCTCGACGGGTCAGCTCTGCGACGCCGCTATCTGGCCACGGTCGAGGCTGCTGGCTTGCGACGCTTGCGCTTCCACGACCTTCGTCATACTTTTGGCTCGTTGAGCATCAACGTTGCGAGCATCGTCCAGGTCCAGGCGTGGATGGGTCACGCCAACATCAGCACGACAATGCGCTATCTGCACCACAAGAGCCGAGCTGATGATGCACAGACGCTCTCGGTAGCTTTCCGTCCCAAAAAGAAGCGCAAGCCGGCCAGCAAGCGCTCGACAGCCGCCGAGAAACGCAGTCCTCGCGAACGCGCCGCAGTGTGACCGTCGGCGAGCTGACGGCCGAAGTTGAACGGCAAGGCCAGTTGGCAGACCCGGCGGACGGAAGTCGGTCAGGGGGCCCTGGGCGTCGCGACGACCGTCGCTGAGCCACAGAACCCACCCGACCTGGGACAAGATCACGAGCCTCGGTCTTGGCCGATAGGCCGCGACGTTGCCGTGGCTGTAGGACATTCCGGCCAGCGTGAAGGCCCGTGGCAGCGAGCTGCGCGGCTGGGCCGCGAGCGGCTTCGGAGGAGCGCTGGCACGATGGTCCATGTCCCGGTAAGCACCGGAACGTCTTACGCGTGCAACGGGGTGCCAGGCCATGTCGGCTTCTCATACCGTCGCTAATGTGTAGGATCAGTAGGTGCTGGAGTGCGCTCGAACACTGCGACGGGAAGTGAGGTTTCTGGCCGAACTTCGGATTTTGCCACCGAAGGTGGCGCTGTTCCAATGGCGTGCATGGAGGCGCGCGACACGATCGGGCGATGCTTTTAGCCCAGTCTCCCGCACCGGCGCTCGCAAGCTAGCGGTACTGTTGAACGCCGCACGCGGACGTCGACGGGTTGTCGAGCTTGGAACCGGGACCGCGTGGACGGCTATATCGCTGCTCCTGGCGGATCCAGGGCGGGCAGTGCAGAGTTATGATCCGGTGGACCGGCCTGAGCGTGAGTTGTATTTGCGGCTGGTGAGTCCAAGAGCCCGGCGGCGGCTTACCCTCGTGGGCGCTTCGGGCGATGAGGGCCCACGAGACAGCCGGATGGTTGAGCTGCTGTACATCGATAGCGCACACGACCGGGAAGGCACCATAAATGAGGTTGAAGCGTGGCGTCCAGTGCTCGGAGAGGGGTCCCTCGTGGTGTTCGATGACTTTGGCCACTCTGATTATCCAGGGGTTGAGGAAGCGGTGAAGTACCTGGGACTCGTAGGTGAACAGCGACATGGCTTGTTCGTTCACCGGGTCACCGCTTAACAGACAGGACCCCTCGTCCGCCGTTCGCAGCATCCCGCGCAACGGGAGCGTCTGGTCGCACTTGAGGCCCCCTCATGTCTTATCACCAGACCACGAAGTTCACGTACGGCCGACCTTGCTGCTGCCGTTGACGTTTGGTGTCACAGCGGTCAGTACTCGCTCGCATCGCGCCGGCCGGCAAGGCCACGAGCGAGCCTGACGAGTGAGGCAACTGACGGGGTCCCCGTGAGGAGTCCAGGGGTTATGCGTCTTCTTGGTTGTTTGTGTTTGTGATTGTGGCGTATTCGCTTGGACAGCGGCCCCCGAGTGCTGAGTGGGGCCGGTAAGTGTTGTACTCG
>JBAQGH010000130.1:0-38436 GCA_049287685.1 Solirubrobacteraceae bacterium
CGCCACCTCATCGAGCCCGAGAAAACCTACTGGCGCAACCAAAACAACCAGCCAGGCCGCTGGCCCGACTCCTCAAGCTGAGACCAATGTCCCGACTCAAGCGAGACCTATGTCCCGACTCATGACAGAACGGAAGGGGGGGGATTCGAACCCCCGTCAGAGGCTTAACCCCTGAAACGGTTTTCGAGACCGCCGCATTCAACCACTCTGCCACCCTTCCAAGCGACCGGCTCAAGGCTAGAGGATTTGCCTGGCGACAGCGACCTCAGCGTCGCGAGGCGAAGAACTCACTGAGCAGGGCCCCGCACTCTTCGGCGAGCAGGCCCGAGGCGACGTTGGGGCGGTGATTCAGGCGCGGCTCACCGAGCACGTCGAGCACGCTTCCGCAGGCCCCCGCCTTGGGGTCGCTGGCCCCGAACACGACCCGCGGGATGCGCGCCAACACGATCGCGCCGGCGCACATCGCGCACGGCTCGAGCGTGACGTAGAGGACCGCGTCGAGCACGCGCCAGCTGCCGAGCGCGCGAGCGGCCTCGCGCAGGGCGATCGTCTCGGCGTGGGCGGTCGGGTCCTGGCGCAGCTCGCGCTCGTTGTGTCCCGCCGCGATCAGCTCGTCCGCGTGGACCACGACCGCGCCGATCGGCACGTCGTCGTGCTCGCTGGCGCGTTGGGCCTCGCGCAGCGCCAGGCGCATGAAGTATTCGTCGCGTGCGAAGAAGTGGTCGCTCATCGTCTGATTCGTGGTCGTTTGAGTTGGGAGCGCAACCTCCGGGGGCCCCAACACTTCATGATTACGAAGGAACCGACTTGCCGCCGACCGCTCGAACCCGATATCCAAGTTTGTCCGGCCGCCGGCTGAAGGCCGGTGGCGCATGCACGCTTGTGTTTGCCGCGGTCGCGCTTGTCGGCCTTGCCGGCGGAGGCTCTACTAGGGCCGTGGCGGCGGCGACTGGGGCGGCGGGCGAAGCGACCTCTGGCGCGTACACCCCGAACCGGATCGTCGTCAAGTACGCGCCGAGCGCTCAGGCAGCGCGCTCGGCGCGGGCCGCCGCGAGCGGGGAAAGCGAATCCGGCGAAGAAGCCTCCAGCATGCACCTGCTGAGCCTGCCGGCTGGCGCCAGCCTTGACGCCACGCTCGCGAAGCTGCGCCGCGAGAAGAACGTGGTGTGGGCGGTGCCGGACTACGTGGCGCACACCACCTCCGTGTCGGTTCCCAACGACCCCGGCACAACCGGGCACACTCCCGGCGGCTGGCAGCAGGTGCAGTGGAACTTCGACGGGACCAACGGCATCAACGCACCCCAAGCCTGGGCCAACGTCGCCGCCGACGGGGCTCCCGGCGGGGCGAAAGTGATCGTGGCCGTCCTGGACACGGGCGTGGCCTACGCAAACCGCGGCAAATACCGCCGCTCGCCCGACTTCAGCAAGTACTCATTCGTGCAGGGCTATGACTTCATCGACCGCACTCCCTACGCCAACGACCACAACGGGCACGGTACGTTCGTGGCCGGCACGATCGCCGAGGCGACCAACAACCACTACGGCCTCACGGGGCTGGCGTATGCGGCGCGGATCATGCCCGTGCGCGTGCTCGACAGCGCTGGCGAAGGCGACGCTTCAGTGATCGCCGAAGGCGTTCGTTTCGCCGTGAACCATCACGCGCGGATCATCAACCTCAGCCTCGAGTTCTCAAGCGATGTGGGTGCTTCGGACATTCCCGAGCTGATCGAAGCGCTTCGCTACGCCTACCGCCATAACGTGCTGGTTGTGGCCGCGGCCGGCAACGAGGGCTCGACTACGATCCCCTACCCCGCCCGCGCCGGGCATGTGATCGCGGTAGGTGCCACGACCGAACACGGCTGCCTTGCCAGCTATTCCAACGACGGTCGCGGCATCACGCTCGTGGCACCCGGTGGCGGACCGGACGCAAGCCTTCCCGGCGACCCGAACTGCAACCCAGAACTTCCCTCTGGCCGCGACGTCTTCCAGATGACCTTCACCGGTTCCTCGCCGCGCGTGTTCGGCTTTCCCAATGGCTATGAAGGCACCTCGATGGCCACTCCACACGTCGCCGCCACGGCGGCACTGATCATCGCTGCGCGCATCCTCGGCCCCAAACCGACCGTTACACAACTGACGGCACGACTGAAGGACACCGCGCGCAAGCTCGGCGGCCCACAGGACCAAGCGCTCTACGGGGCGGGCCTGCTCAACGCGGCGGCCGCCACGGCTCCGGGTGGACCCGACGCGATCAAATGAGGGCCACGTTCTGTGTTACAGCCGTGTTTGCCTTTCTGCTCGCAGGGGTGCTCAGCCCCGCCGCCCAAGCCGAGCCGATGTGGACCACCTATCACCGCGATGCGCAGCGCTCGGGCTATGACCCCGAAGCGACGCAGCCGATCGAACCGCTGCTTGCCTGGCAGAGCGTCGACCTGGGCGCCCCGATCTGGAGTCAGCCGCTGGTGCTTGGCGATCGCGTCTACGTGGCGACAATCGCAGACGAAGTGTATGCGCTTGAAGCTTCCACCGGCAAGGTCGTATGGCAGAAGAGCGTCGGCACACCGGTGCCCTCAGACGAATTGCCCTGCGGCGACATCGAACCCACGGTCGGGGTTGTCGGCACGCCTGTAATTGATTTGGAATTGGGGGCGTTCTTTGTCGTAGCCGATCGCTGGAACCAAACCACCAGAGAGGCCGAACACAGGCTTGTCGGACTCAGCTTGGCAAGCGGCGAAGAAATGATGAGCACGAATGTGGACCCGCCCGGCGCCGATCCCAAGGCGCTATTGCAACGCACCGCGCTCAACCTCGACAAAGGCGAAGTCATCTTCGGGTACGGCGGCAACGACGGCGATTGCAGCGACTACCAGGGCGCGGTCGTCGCGGCCCCGGCAAATGGCGGCACGCCGCGCTTCTGGCAGTACCAGCCGGCGCTTCCCTCGCTCTCCGGCGGGGCGGTTTGGGCGCCGGCCGGTCCGGCGGTTGGCGAAGAAGGCGATGTCTATGCTACCACCGGCAATCCCGACCCGCCCGATGGTGAACACGCAACCCAATTTGACTATTCCGACAGCGTCGTGCAACTCAACCTGGCGCAGGACTTAGTCGCGCAGCCCTCGACCGAACCCACGTCGCCGTTCGGCTGGTTCGAGCCGCCCAACTGGGAAGAAGAGAGCAACAACGATCTCGACCTGTCGTCGGCCGCGGCCGAGCTGCTGCCGGGCGGCTTGCTGTTCCAGGCCGGCAAGGACGGCGTGGGCTATCTGATCGACGAGGCCACGATGAACAGCGATCACGCGGCCGTGTTCAAAGCGCAGGTCTGCAAAGGTAGCGGCAGCTTCGGCGGAGATGCGTTCGCGGACGGTGTCCTCTACATCGCCTGCACCAACGGCACACAAGCGCTCGCCTACAACGAAACCGCACGCATGTTCACCGCGCTATGGCAAGGACCATCGGACGCCTTCGGGCCGCCAATCGTCTCCGCCGGGCTCGTCTGGACGGTCGCCACCGGAGCTTTCAAAGGCGGTGGAACCAAGCTCTATGGCCTGGACCCCTCGACCGGTGGCCCTCGCTACACCGAGACTCTGCCGAGCCCGGTCGCGGACCACTTCGCATCGCCGAGCGCTGCCGGCGGACGGCTGTACGTGTCGACCGGCTGCAGCGTCAGCTCCTATCAGATCGCTCAACTCGCGCCCGCTGAAACCGGTTCGTCTACGCCGGCCAATGCCGGCAGCGTCCCCTGCACGCCCATTCAGGAATCCAAAGGCGAAAGCCCCGCGACGAAAGCAAGTGAAGTAACCACTGGCGCTCCCAGCACAGTGCCCGCGAACACAACGAAGGCCCCACTCGAATCGGTGCGTATGGAGCTACTGAGCACCCACTTGCAGGCAAGCGCCAACGGCGATGTACATGTGCGGCTGCGCTGCACCAGCTCCACGCCCTGCTCGGGCACGATCGCTTTGCGGGCCAAGATCGTCGTGCTCGCCGACGACAAGCATCGCGTACGCCATACAGTGCTCGTGGTGCTTGCCAGCAGAGCGTTCGTCCATGTCAATGGGGATTTCGTGGAGACGCTTCATCTGAACGGTAGGGCAATGGCGCGCCTGCGCCGCCACGGCAACCGTCTCGCCCTGCAGGTCACGATCTCCACACCAGGTCTTCGCGTTAGTCGTGCAGCGGCTGTACTGAGGTAGCCCGCTCGATCGCTTCAGCCATCTCCAAGCGGAAACGCTCGCGGCCGAAGCGCTCGGCGTTTTGACGGATCGCCTGCTCGGCCAGCTCGAGCCCCTCGAAGCGCTCGATCGCTCCCGTCAGCCCCAGCGCGCTCTGTTGCTCGAACAGGACTCCGGTGCCCCCATCGATCACGGTCTCCGAGGCACCGCCTACTTCGTAGGCGATCACCGGTAGGCCGGCGGCCTGCGCCTCGACTGGGACGATGCCGAAGTCCTCCTCGCCGGGAAACAGCAGCGCGCGAGCACTGCTCATCAGCGCGTCTCGCTCGGCGTCCTCCACACGGCCGAGCAGCTCTATCTCCGGATGTCCGGCAGCAGCCGCGCGCACCGATGCCATCGCGCGTCCGTCACCGGCCACCCTCAGCGACCTACCCAAGCGGGCGCAAGCGGCCGCGGCAAGCTCGACCCGCTTGTAGGGGACGACGCGGCCGAACACGAGATAGTGCTCGCCCGGATCGCGGGGCAGTGCCAGCAGACGGTCGACGTCCACCGGCGGGTTGACGACCTCGGCGCTGCGGCCGTAGTAGCGCCGGATGCGGTCGGCCACGTTGCGCGAGTTGGCGACGAACACGTCGGGCGAAGCGGCCCCCTCGACATCCTGGCGGCGCAGGCGGCGCAGCATCAGCGGCAGCGCGAGCCGCGTGGCACGTCCGATCTCCTCGCCCTCAAGCAGGCTCTCGTCCCAGGCGTAGCGCATCGGCGTGTGGCAGTAGCAGACATGCGGCACACCGGGAGGAGTGCGGATGTTCTTCGCGCATGCATGGCTACTGGAGAGCACAAGGTCGAAGCGCGAGAAGTCAAATGCTCGATAGGCCCTGGTCATCAGCGGCAACAGCTTCGGGTAATGCGCTTGCGCCCCCGGGATGCGGTTGAGATAGGAGGCGTGGACCGGCCGCTCGGTGACGATCTCAGGCCACGGCTTGGGGTCATAGACCGAGGTGAACAGCTCGGCCTTGGGGAACATCTCGAGCAGCTCCATCACGACGTCCTCGGAGCCGCCGGGGATCGTGAGCCACTCGTGCACGACCGCCACGCGCGGAAAGCGCTCGCGCAGCCGCTCCATGAGTGTGTCGCTCATCTGCTGCTCTCGACGGCGGCGATGAAGTCCTCCCATGCAGCCGTATACGGAGCGAGCACACTTACGAGCCGTTCCAGATCGGCCCAGCCGGCGTCGGCCTCCCAGCCCCAATGCAGCACTACCGGCACCCAAAGTCCCCAGCTGGCCTCGATCGCGTGTTCGACCGCCGGCAGGACCTCGACCGCGTGACCGTAGAACGGGGTGTAAGAAGGGAGATAGACACTCTCCCCGCGCCACTGCGGCGTGCGCTGGAAGCCCATCTTCCCGATCGACTCAGGGCCGCCGCACACCACCTGGAAGCGCTGCGCCAACGACGCGAGCTGGCTCGCGTCGAAACGGTTGTAGGGAGGAACGAACACCTCGGTGGACAGCCCGACGCGCGCCAATTCGGCGAGGCCGGAGTCGAGCAGCTCGGCGGTCGCCTCGGCGCTCAAGCCGCACAGCTCGGAGCGGCGCCGGGGAGAGGCGAAGCGCGTGCGATGCGTCAGCCCGTGCAGAGCAAAGGACACGCGCTCGCTTGCCAGCCGCACGAGCATCGCGGTCTCGCCGACGTCGAGCGGGCGCGAGTCGCCGGCGAGCCGCCCGCCCTGCTCGCGGGGGGCATCGTTGTCGAAATCGCGATGCCCCGTGCGCGCGGGGGGGGCATCGCCGTTCGGGACATCAGCGGCAGGCGTAAGCGGCTCGTGGCTTACCCGCGGCAGCACAGCGAGCAGGTATGGCACGCCCGCCGCCGACATGATCTCGTGGAAGCGCTCGAAGCGCTCGCTACCGAAGCGTTGCGGATCATCCCAAGCGCGGTAGTGGGGGAACTCGTCGACACGCACGAGAAAGCGGGGTGGCCCGCTGGCGCGCCCGTCGAGCACCGACCTGCGAGCCGCCACCAACGGAGCCACGCCTTGGCGCTCGAAGCTGAGCCGGCCAAGCTTGTACCCGACCTGTTGGGCAAAACGCAAAGGACGCGAGGGCACGTCGCGCACACGAGTAGCCGCCTGCACCAAGACCGTATCGAGCTCGCTGTCGTGGACGAGGCCGGTATTCAGCTCTGCCGCGAACATCAGGCGCGCGGAGCGCGCCCCATCCAAATCCCTCCCAGTCTTCGGGCCTGGGATCATGTCGAGGATGGCCGATCCGCCACGGCTTCAGGGCTGCGACATCGTGTGTGTTGGTTTCGCCGACTGGGACACCGCCCTTCAGACTAACCAGCACCACCTGATGAAGCGGCTCGCGGCCGAGAACAGGGTGTTGTTCGTCGAGTCGCTCGGCCTGCGCCGCCCCCAGCTTGCCGGGCGCGACCTCAAGCGGATCGCGCGCCGCTTGCGAGCGGGCCTGCGCGGCGCGCGCGAAGTCGACGGCCTGCACGTGCTCTCCCCGCTCGTCCTGCCGCTGCACGCAAACGCCTTCGTGCGGGCGCTGAACCGGCGCTTGCTCGGGATGTTCGTGCGACGCGCCACGCGCAAGCTCGACATGCACGGGCCGATCCTGTGGGCCTATGTGCCCCAGGCCGAGTCGCTGTTCGACGTGCTCCAACCGGAGCTTGTGATCTACCACTGCGTCGATGACATCGCCGCCCAACCGGGGATCGACGCAGCCTCGTTCCGCGCGGCAGAGACCCGCTTCGCAAGGCGCGCCGATCTCGTGCTCGCAAGCGCCCCCTCCCTCGCCGAGCGGCTGCGCACCATCTCCAGCAACGTGATCTACACACCCAATGTCGCCGACACCGCCCTGTTCGCGACGGCGCTGGAGGACGGCCCGATCGATCCGGCCCTGGCCGAGCTGCCGGCTCCCCGGATCGTGTTCACGGGCGCTGTCGTCGCCACCAAGCTCGATATGGGACTGCTGGTCGCGTTGGCCAGAGCTCGACCTTCCTGGTCATTTGCGCTCGTAGGGCCAATCGGACCGGGAGACCCCGGCACCGACGTGTCGATGCTCGCCGCCGAGCCGAACCTGCACCTGCTTGGAGCGCGCACCTACGAGCGGCTGCCTGACGTGCTGCGAGGAGCCGACGCCGGCTTGATCCCCTACGTGCGCAACCAGCTCACCGACAGCATCTTTCCGATGAAGGTCTACGAGTACCTCGCGGCTGGACTGCCGGTGGTAGCCACGCCGCTAC
The DNA here is from genome assembly GCA_049287685.1 of Solirubrobacteraceae bacterium. Taxonomy (GTDB): domain Bacteria; phylum Actinomycetota; class Thermoleophilia; order Solirubrobacterales; family Solirubrobacteraceae; genus Palsa-744. The sequence continues at coordinate 7,418 of JBAQGH010000130.1, forward strand.
CTTCGCTGGCTGATGTCAAAGAGCTTGCCATGGCCCCAAACACCACCGGGATCGCCGCGCTGCTCGATCAGGCGCTTGCCGACGATAATCCCCAGCGCCGGGCTGAGCGTTCGCGCGCCGCAAGCGCCCACTCGTGGGAGCAGCGCATAGAGCAGATCGCCGCGGCTATCGATGCTCTCCCGAAAAATGGGAGGGACCTGCTCGTCACGACTCATACGCCCGCGCTGCGCTCGGGCCGGGACGTGCGCACCTACGGCATCGCGCGCGCGCTTGCCATGCATGCCCCGCTGACGCTGCTCTATGTGCGCTTCGGCGCCGCCGAGCCCAACGAGGCCTTCAGGGCGATCCCCGGGATAGAGCTGCAAGAGGTAGCCCCCTCACGCCGGGGGCGACGAGTGATCGCGTATGCGAAGGCGAGGCTGAGCGGAGTGCCCCACGGTTTGGCCCGCGGGGTCTCCCCGGAGCTTGGCTCGGCGGCGGCCCGGTTGGCGAGCAGCGCCGACTTCCGGCGTGTGATCGCCGACGGACCGACCGCCGCCGCCGCGCTCGCGGGCCTCGCGCGCAAGCGCCCGGTCATCTACAACGCGCACAACTTGGAGTCGGCCTTCCGTCACGAGCTCGCCGATGAGGACGGCTCGCTGCGAGGGCTGCGCTCGTTCGAGCGAGGACTCTTGCGACGCTCGAACGAGTCGTGGATGGTAAGCGAGACCGATATGCGCGGCGCGCACGCACTATGCCCGCAAGCCAAGCTACGGTTGGCGCCAAACGTGGTTGACGTCTCCACGATCGAGCCCGTCTTCGCCTCGCGACAGCGCCCTGACCCCGTGTCTGAGCCTGAGCTGCCGGCGCGCGCGGCGCCGATGACTGAGCCGGTGGCGATCTTCGTGGCGAACTTCGCCTACACGCCCAACCGCAACGCGCTCGCGTTCCTGCTCGAGGAGGTGCTCCCGTGCCTATGGGAGCAGCTTCCAGAGTCACGCCTTGTGCTCGCTGGCGCCGGGTTGGAGCGTCAGCCAAGCGAGGACTCGCGCGTGCATGCGCTTGGCTTTGTGGAGGACCTTGCCAGCGCCTATCTCAGAGCGCGCTGCGCGGTCGTGCCATTGCTCCATGGCGGTGGCAGCCCACTGAAGCTGATCGAGGCGCTCGCCTATGGCTTGCCGGTGATAGCCACCCCTCGTGCGGTTGCCGGCCTAGATGTCCGGGACGGCATCGATTGTCTGGTCGCCGAGGGCGCACAGGCGTTCGCGGACGTGCTCGTCGACGTGCTGCGCGACGGCGCCCCGGAGATCGCCCGTGCCGGACGCAAGCTCGCCGAAGAGCGCTATTCGGTCGAGGCGCTCGCGGCGCTTCTCCAAGCCTGAGCGCCACGCGGCCCGACAGCGCGGCAGCGCTTTCTACGGAGTGCGGTCCGCAACCTGCCGTGCACTTCTTCTGAAACGTCCAAAAAGCCTCGATTCGCCTAAAGAGCGGCCCGTTCGAAGCCGAAAGGCTTCTTGCGGCAACTCGAAGATGTGACGGCGCTGAAGTGCTCGCCCAGAGCGCCATCGCAGTCCCGACAAAGGCACACCCGCCGCGAGGCGGGCTCGCAAAGCCAGGGGTCTCACGCAGATAGCCCGGCTCCCGAAGGAGATGAGCAATGTCAACGTCGCACCCCCGCCCTCACCGGGTTCGGGCCCAGCAGGCAATCGCACTGCTGGCGGCGACGTGCTTGACCATCTTGGCGTTTAGCGCCGGTGCCGCAGCGAACACAACGCAGCCAACCGCCACGATCAGCAGCACCGCACTGCACGGAGCGCTCGCGGCCCGCAGAGCCGACCGCCGCGTGCTTGCACACAACTCCCGCAGGCTGTCCGTCTGCCTTCACACACATCCCGGCCGGTGCGATGCACAGCGACTGGCCGTCAAACGCTCGGGCATCAGGCTTGGCGCCGCCGAGCGGAAGGTGCTCAGCCTCACAGCCCACATCGCCCGCGGGCGCCACGCTTCCGGTGCCGCGCCTACGCCGGGGGGGACTGGGGAGATCGGCTCCGCCGGCGCAGGTGGAGCCACAAGCACCGGCTCGACCACCCGGACATCCTCCAGTGGCTCCGGCACATCCACCGGTACCGACACGGCAAAGACCTTGGACAGCGGCGCCGGCCCTCCCGAAAGCCTCACCGGCAAAGGAACCCTCGGGTCCACAGGCTTCGGTGGAGGCCTGTCATCCGAAGAGCCTTCCGCGACATCGACCGGATTTCAGCCTGGCCTGAACTCGGGCTCAGACCCGACGTATGACATCCCGGGCGCAGCCCAGCTGGGCGCCAAGCTTGTGCGGATCGCATTTGATATCAACGAAACGCCGCAGCAGATGGAAGCGGTCATCGCCGAATACGCCGCCAAGGGCATCCAGGTGGAGCCGATGGCGAGCTTCTACGGCAAGCTGCCGACTCCAGCAGAAGCGCAGAACCTAAGCAGCTGGGCCAAGGCCTTCGGTCCAAGCGGATCATTTTGGGCACGCAGGTCTGGCACATCCGAGCCGATCCAATCGATCGAGTTCGGCAACGAGACGAGCTACAGCTACCAGTACAGCAATGACACGGTCGCCGGCTACGCAAGCCGTGCGCAGACATATGCGCTGCGCTTCGCCGAAGCTGTCTCCGCGATTCGCTCGACCAACCCAAGTGTTGGCCTGCTGGCGCAGGGCGACGCAGGTAACGCGAATTCTGCATGGGTCGAAAACATGTTCAAGGCAGTGCCCAACCTGGGAGGACTGGTCGCCGGCTGGACGATCCATCCCTACGGACCGGAATGGCGCGACAGGCTCGAAACTCTGATCCAGCAGACGGCGGCACAGGGCGCGCCGTCTACGATTCCAATCGACGTCACCGAGTGGGGCCTTTCAAGCGACGAGGGACATTGCCTAACAGAAAACTATGGGTGGAACGCGTGCATGAGCTACCAGGAAGCCGGCGAAGCATTGACCGAGACCGTCAGCGAAATGCGACAGATGCTCGGCTCACGGCTCGACATGTTCATGCTCTACCAAGTGCGCGACCAAGAAGCCACAGGCGCCAGCAACCAGCGTGAGTCCTATTTTGGCGCTCTTCAGCACGAACTACAGCCCAAGGGTGCATACACAACAGCGGTCGAGTCGCTGCTCAGCGCCTGACGCTCGCTCCGCCTCGGCTGAGGCCGTATGGATTGTTCTTGGGCTCACGGCGCTCGCCGCGATTCTGCGGTTTGCGACGCTCGACGTGCAGAGCATCTGGCTCGACGAGTCAGCCACGATTATCCTCGTGCATCGCGGCTTCGCCGGCATGCTCTCGCATCTGTCGGCGAGCGAGTCGGCGCCCCCGCTCTACTACATCCTGGTTTGGGCGTGGACGAAAGTCCTCGGTGCCGGTCCGCTCGGGTTTCGCTCGTTCTCAGCCCTAGCGGGAACAATCACCGTGCCCGTCATGTACCTCGCCGGGCGACGCATATCGCCGCGCGTCGGCCTTTGGGCGGCCGCGCTTACGGCCGTCAATCCGGCGATGTACTACTACTCCCAGGAGGCACGCTGCTACGCGCTCCTGATCCTCTTCAGCGCCGGCGCATTCGTGCTCTGGCAACGGGCACTCGAAACACCGAGCAGGCAACGCCTCGTGCTGTGGTCGGGAATGTCGATCCTGGCTTTGCTTACACACTATTTCGCCGTGTTCCTGTTCATCCCCGAGGCCTTCATCCTCGCTCGGCGGCTCGGATGGCGACGCTTGCTGGTCCCTATCGGCACGGTGAGCATCGTCGGTATCGCGCTTCTCCCGCTTGCCATCAGTGAGCGCAGCGGTGGGAAAAAGTCCGAATGGATAGAAGAATCGGCGTTGATCTCGAGGATGGGCGAGACAGCGAAGGAGCTCGTCGTCGGTGTCTACGGCCCACTCGAGATCTTCTCGGCGTTCCTCTGCGCGCTCCTTGCAGCGGGAGCGCTGTGGCTGCTGATCCGCCGCGGCGACGCCCACGAGCGGCGATCGGCCCGCGAAGTGGCGATCGTGGCGGCGACGGCAATCCTCATTCCACTGCTGCTCGCCGCAACTCATGCCGTCGATGTCTTCGACGGCCGCAACGTGATCGCTACCTGGGTCCCATGGGCGGTGCTGCTGGCTGCTGGCTTGGGGGTGGCACGCGCACCGAAGGCGGGGGCCTTCCTCGGGTTGGGTCTGTGCGCCGTCTCCCTGGCCGTGATAGCGGCAACCAATCTGATCCCCGGCTACCAACGCGACGACTGGCGTGGCGCCGCACACGCTCTGCCAAAGTCAGGGCCATCCAATCGGATCCTCATAAGCGAGCTCGACTCGTCCCTACCCCTATCGATCTACCTACCCGCCACCAAGGCTCTCACCGGCCCCACGGTCTCAACTCGCGAGCTCGACTTCATCGCGCTGCGCACGAGGCGCACCGGCCGCTCGCCGCTCCCGCCGCAAGCACCGACGCAGGCACCGCCCGGGTTTCGTTTCCTAGGCGTGCGCAAGACCGAAAGCTACGCGGTGTCAACGTTCCTCGCACCGCAAGCAACGACGGTGAACCTCCGGTTGCTTCGCAAGCTCAGCGAAGAACCTGAGGCTGAAGCGATCCTCCAGCGCTGACCTCGCCGCTACTCGCGGTAAGCGTCGTGGGCCGAGCCAGCAGCGCGAGCAAACCGATCTGCGCGCCCAATAGCACCGTGAAGCGCGGATCCACTCCGGTGAAGCTGGCCGTGGTCTCGATCACGACCAGGCCCGCAAGGCCGCATAGCGATGCCAGACCAAAAGCGCGCAGCATCGGCTCCGCGCTCGTCCGCCACACACGCCAGGCGAGCACCCCCGTCCCGAGCAGGAGCGATACGTAAGCGACCAAACCGAGGATGCCGAGCTTCAACCAGTACCAGAGCGCAGCAAAGTGCACGTACTGGCGGCCTTCTTCGTGTTCCACCGACAGCGGCTGCACGCTGGCTTCCCAGGGAACGGCGACGCCAAGACCGGTGATCGGATGGCGACGGATCTCACCGAGCACATTGGCCCGCTCGTCCAGGCGATAGCGATCCTCGGCATTTGTCTCGAGGCTCGTCGGCGCAAGCGATTCCGCGCGTTTTACGACGGGGAGCTGAGCCTGGAAGTGAACAGAGCCAAGCAGGAGAGTCGCCAGCGCTATCGCAAGCCCCACCGGCACGAGCAGGCGCCGGCCGGTGGGAGTGGCGCCAAGCAGCAGCGCCAATAGAAGACCGAGCACGGCCGCGATCCAGAACGAGCGTCTATAGGACAACAACAGCGATGCGATCAGCAGTGGAGCACCGAGCAACATCCATACGGGCGGACGGGCGCGTCCCAACACCGCTGCGAACACGGCGAGCATCGCGAGCATGATCAACCAGTTGGCCGCGGGTTCGTAGTAGCTGAGCGTCGAGCTGCCTTCGACCGGCACGCCGTAGTGACCAAGAACCTCGATCACGCCCAGCCCGGCCTTTACGATCGCGACCGCCACGGCGCCTCCCAGCACGAGCGATACCTGGCGCCGATCGATATCGAGATTGCTGATGGCAAGCGGCAGCAACAGCAGATATGCCAGCACGTTCTCCGACAGAGCCACGGAGCGCAGGCTGACTCCCGCCGCGTGTCCCGTCACAGCACCCGCGACCATCGCCAGCACGAGCATCGCGAGGCCGACCATCAGAGCACGCGGGACCGTCGGTCGGCGCCGGTGGGCAATCAGATCGATACCGACAGCGACAACGGCAAGCGCCACCAGGATGTCGAGCGGCGTGAGGCCCTTGTAGATCTGATCGTAGAGGTGCGAGGTGAAGTGCAACAGCCCAAAGGTGGGCCCCTCGCACATGGCGGTCAGCACCACGACGAGCCCTACCAATACAAGCGGGCGACGCAACAGGATCGCTACAGCGACGATGGCCAACGGAGCCAACAGCCCGGCTGCTCCAACCCTGCGTGTCGCCAGCAGCACGATCAACAAAGTCGACGTCGTCGCAACCGCCGCGGCAAGCGCCTCCCCACGGAGGAGCGTTGGACGCCGTGTAGCCACGGTCACCGACCTCAACGAGCTTGCTGCGGCGAGCTCGCCCCCGGCGGCCGCGACAGCAAGTCTCGGTAGGGGTCGCCCTTCGGCCCGTCCGCGTCGTAGGCCTCGTAGCCATAACGGCCAGCGTCATGAAGGCCTGTGACGATCAATCCGACCGGCTCGACCATGTGGCGTCCCAGGATGTCGCGCGCGCGATGGACCTCCTCACGCGTCGTCTTGTCGACTCTCGCCACAACGACCACCGCGTGCACCGCCGGGTTGTTCAACAGCACGTGGGCGTCGGCAACTGGATTCAACGGAGGCGCATCGATGATGACCATCGCCTCATCGCGAGCGAGCTCCTCGATGATCTCGCCGATACCGGCCGAGCCCAGTATCTCCGACGGATTGGGTGGAAGCAGTCCGGCGGGGAGCACGGAGAAGTTGGGAAGCGAGGGGAACGGCTGGAGGAGCAACGACGCGGCACCCCCACCGCGCGTCAAAGCCGTGGTCAGCCCCTCGCGGGGATGGAAGCCGAAGTGCTGGGCGAACGTGGGGCGGCGCAGATCCATCTCGACCAGGACCACTCGCCGGTCCGCGAGAGCCTCGACGTGGGCTAGGTCGACGGCCACGGTCGTCTTGCCCTCACCCGCCACGGCGCTAGTTACGAGCAGGGTGTCGACATCTCGCGCCACCGCGGAGAAGTCGAGCGCGCTGCGCACCATACGATATGGCTCGAGCAAGGCATCGCGCTCCCCGGCACGGATGGGACCGAACGACGTCTGCGGTATAGCCGTGAGCACCGGCAGGCGATACTCGTGCTCGAGCTCCTCGATCGTCTTGAGCCGTCGGTCCAGCGCCTCCAACAGGAACACGACCGAGAATGCCAGCGCCAAGCCAATCAGAAGGCCGATGATTGCGCTCGTCGACAATTTTGTACCGGTCGGCTCCGTGGGCGGCGTAGCCCGGCTGATGATGTTCGCGCTGCCCCCCGCCACGGCTCGCAATCCACCAAGACGCTGCTGATCCTGTTCCAGCGATAGCCGCGCGGACGAGCCCGCAGGCAGCGTCGAGATCTGTTGCTGCAGCTGACGCTGGGCTTCTTCGATGCTCGATACCTGGGCAACCGCCTTGAATGCGATGTACTGGCTGGCGAACGCGTTCGCCAGCCTCGCCGAGTGCTGTGGGTCGCCGGTCGTGGCCGTGAAGCGCAGGACGTCAGCCTCGGGTGCCACTTCCACGCTCACTTCTTCGAGCAGCTCGCTCGCGCTGGCGGGCGTGTGCAACTGCTTGCGGACCCCTTCAGCGACTTCCGAGGAGTGTCCGATCAGAACCTCAGTTGCCGCGTCGCGCACCGCTTCGCCGCTGCCCGTAGGGGTGACCTGGAGTGCCGCATCGGGCAGCGTCGCGCTTTGGAAAGCGACGCTGGCCGTAGCCGCATAGGACTTCGAAGCGCGCTCATGACGGACCACCGAGACCAGCAGGCACGCAAGGACGATGCCGCCGATCATCAGCCAGCGACGCCGCAGCACACTCAGCGTATTGGCGGCCCCATCCTCCCGGACCCGCTCGAAGCGATCGGTAGCGCTCACAGAGCGCCACCACGATCCGACGGCCCCGGTTCTATCGAAACGAGAATCCCCGTCATCGGGCTCTCATCGTCCAACCCTCGACGGCACTTGAGAGCGGATGCATCGACCAGACGGCAACGCAAGCCATTGAGTCAGGTATTCCCTGTCGCACTCAACCTAATTCGGCCTGGACGTCACCGCTCCTTGCGCGAGCGGCAGCTATAGGATCCAACCGACATGAGAGAGCCTCTCCAGGCAGGCAAGGTAGAGCTGAAGCGCGGCGCACGCGCCGCCGCCACTCGCCTGGGTAAGGAGGAGCAAGCCGAGCGGCTTCTGGGCCGGTTCCGAGAGGCGCGCCTGACATTCGACCCGCACCAACGTCGGGAGCTGCGCGATGACCATGCCACTCGCGTGATCTTGTCCTCCGTACTGCGATCGGACTCGAACGCAATCGACGTCGGAGCCAACGAAGGCGCCGTGCTCGAGTCGATCGTGCAGCTCGCTCCGCGTGGTCGCCACATCGCCTTCGAGCCGATACCAGAGCTGTGCGAGCGGCTTGCCACACGGTTTCCGACCGTCGATGTTCGCTGCGCCGCTGCCTCAGACGTGCCCGGGCGTAACGAGTTCTCCCATGTGGTCGGCGCACCCGCATACAGCGGGCTGCGCGAGCGAGGCTCTCTACCCGCCGATGCCGGCGAGGTGCGGCGCATCTCCGTGCTCGTCGAGCGCATCGACGATGTCGCAGAGCGCGAGTATGTGCCAACACTATTGAAGGTCGACGTGGAGGGCGCGGAGCTCGGGGTACTGCGCGGAGCCGCTGAGATGCTGGAGCGCCATCGGCCGTTCGTCCTGTTCGAGCACGGGGCCGGCGGGGCCGACATCTACGGCACGCATCCCAACGATGTCTTCGACCTGCTCAAGACCGTCGGCCTGCGCATCTTCGACTTGGACGGCGACGGCCCGTACTCGCGCGAGCGCTTCGAGGAGACTTTCGCCGAGCCGATCTGGAACTTCCTGGCTGCGCCGGCATAGCCTAGGCTGCCTCGCCTGAGCGAATACCGCTACTGACGGCCGGCACGCTCGAGTTCGTCCACCATCAGCTGCTCATAGCGCCCCGCACTGTGCTCGGCCGCCGTCCTCAGCCCGCCCTCACGCAATTTGGCTCGCAGATCCGGGCCCTCGGCCAACTGCCTCACAAGCCCAGCCAGCGCCCGCGGATCGTCCACCGGCATCAGCAGCGCGTTGTCGCCGTCGCGAAGGTATGTCGTGGCTCCGCCACGTGAGGTCGCGATCACCGGACGCCCGACCGCCATCGCCTCGAGCGGGACGAGCCCCCAGGGCTCCTGCCACCGCACCGGGAAGATCACCGCGTCCGCGTCCGCATAGATCGAAGGCAACAACTCGGCATCGACCGCACCGACGAGCTCGACACGCTCCTGCACGCCCAACGACTGCGCCTGGCGACGAAGCTCCGATTCGTAGAGCTCATTGCCAGACCCGACCAATCTGAGCGTGACGTCCGGTAGCTCCGCGACAGCGGCGAGCAGAACGTCGACCCCCTTCACCGGATCGAGCCGCCCCACATAGAGGAGACAGCCGCCCCATCGCTCGGGCTGCGGCGACGGCTTGTAGCGCGGATGAACGCCGGGAGTCAAGACGGCACGATCGTTGGGCACGAATCCCGCCGCGAGCGACTCGTCGAGCATGTGTTGTGAGTTGAAGAGGAACCTTCCCGCATCCTGCAGCCGATAACGAACCGGGATGCCGAGCAGCGGCTCGAGGACCGGCGCCAGAGCCTGGAGCTTGCGAGCGCGACGGGTCCAGATGTCTGTCTGAGGGCCATATGACAACCACGAGTCATGGATTGCCAGCACCGACGGCACGCCGGCACGCCTCACCCGCTCGATCAGCGCAAGTGACATCCCTCCCATGCCCCACCAGCTGACGACGTCGGGTGCGTACTCCACCAGGTGTCGTTTGAGCACGGCGCCGTTGTGACGCTCGAGGCCGACGCATTCGCGCGGCCCCATAGCCGCCGGCAGCTGCGCCGTGGCATTCAGATAGGAGCGCAAGCTGCGATCGACGCCCGGCCCCTCTGGCTCGCGCACCCCGGGAGCGTGGTAATCGGACACGAGCACCTGGACGTCGTGTCCACGGGCCTGGGCCGCGCGCATCACCCCCTGGCAGACGAGCTCATAGCCCCCCAGGTAGTGCGGGGGATAGAGCAAGCCGATCGTCAAGAGCCTCACGGCCTCACCGCCCGTTACCGCCTTCACGGACCATCTGCTCATAGAGATCCACCACCGGCCCAACGGCCAACGCCGGCGTGTGATGTTCGAAGAATGTCTTGTATGCCGCGGCTCCGGCAGCACGACGTGCCTGAGGATCGGCGATCAATGCAACCGTCGCATCGGCGAGCTGCCCATCGTCTGCTGAGACCGTCACTCCACCGCGTGCTCCGATCCCCTCCGCGCCATCTGGCGTCGTGACGACGGGAAGCCCGAGCGCCAGCGCCTCGATCACCTTGACCTTGGCGCCGCTGCCTGTCGTCAGCGGATATAGCAACACTCCGAGCTCGCGCAGGAAGTCAGTCGCAGAGCTCACGCGGCCGCGCCACTCCACGCCAGGCAAATCGGGAAGACCAGGAAATGCGGAGCGCTCCATGCCGATCCCGGCAAGCAGGAGCCTTGCCTCGGGCCGTTGCTCGCGTATACGCGGCCACACCTCGCTCAGCAAGCGCTCGACGGCTTTCGCGGTTGGTGGCCAGTCCGCCCTTCCGATCAGCCCGACTGTCGACGAGTCCACTGCGGCCCGCGGTGTGTAATAGCGCTCGTCGAGCGCTATCGGACCGACGGCCACGTGCGCGTGGGGTGCCGTCGCCCTCAGCCCGCTCGCGACCTCATCGCAGTTTGCCAGCAGCCAGCGCGCTCGGCGGCTCGCCCGCCGCTCGGCGCGGAGCAGATCGATCGCGATTCGTCCCTCGCGTCGCCAGGGTCCGCCGATCGCGCGATCCCGGCGTGTCTGGAAGTCGATTTGGGCAAGCGCAGGGGTATCGAGTCGATTCAGCGCAGCAGCCGCCTGCGCGTCGAAGAAGTGCACGACGTCCACCTGCGCGGCGAGCTCTTGCAACCGCGCCAGGAACGGCCCTCGCGCAAGCCAGCCGTTGGGACGCAGCAGCCGATCGGCGCGCACCCGCCACGGCGTGGGCGGCTCGACGGACATCGCCTCCACCCGCAGATCCTCAGGCAGCGCGTGGGGCGGCGTGGACCACAGGTTGGGCGCCAGCGCGTGATAGGTGACACCGCGAGCCTGTAGACCGCGCAGCAGACCGATCGCGCACTTCGCGGCTGCACCGCCCTCTGGCAGCGGTGGCGAAGACAGAACTACCAGGGCTCGCAAGGCTGCAAGAGTATGGCGCATGCTGACGAAGGTCACGGCGCTGCCGCGCCGCGTGTTGCACGGCGGCGCCGCGGGTGACGCCAGCGTGGCGACCGGGCGCCACATCGCCTCCAACGTGGTCGTCCAGCTCGCCGTGAGAGTGATCACGATGGGGGCGAGCATCATCACCGTCTCCTTCACGGCTCGCACCCTGCATCCGTCCGGCTATGGAGTGTGGACCGGGACGGGGGCGTACATCGCGCTGTTTGCCGTCTTCACGGAACTCGGCTTGACGACCGCCGCCATGCAACGGATGGCGGCCGAACCCGAGCGCGAGGCCGAGTGGCTCGGCGCGCTCGCCAGCGCGCGAACCGCGCTGTCCCTGATCGCCACGGTGCTCTGTGCAGCTTCGATTCCACTGTTGCTGAACGATGCGGACAACACCCAGGCGGTCGCGCTCATCCTCACCCCGACGATCCTCTCGAGCGGCGCAGCGACTCTGATAACCGTCTTCAGTGCCCGGCTCAGAGCTGGGCTCGCGCTCTCCTTCACCGTGCTGCAGAGCCTGCTGTGGGTGACAGCGGTGCTGTTGCTGTCAGCCACTCACGCGTCGATCATCGCCTTCGCCTGCGCCTACACGGCGCTGATCGCGGTGATCTCAGCGCTACAGCTCCACGTGACTCGGAGGTTCGCGAAGATCGCGCTGCGAGCCGGCATTCGGTTGTGGCGTCCGCTCATGCGCGTGGCGATCCCCCTTGGCCTCGCCAGCGTGTTCATCACGGTGTACTACCAACTGGACTCGGTGCTGCTGCTGCAGATCGCCGGCTCCAAGGAAGCCGGAATCTATGGAGCTGCCTACGGGTTCCTCGGACCTCTCACGTTCCTCCCGACCGCCGTGATGTCCTCGTTCTTTCCGGTCATGTCGGCTGTGCACGGGAGCGATCCGGCTCGCGTCCGCCGGCTCATCCAGATCGCGGCTGACTGGATGGGCGTGATCTCGCTGCCGATCCTCGCCGGCACGATCGCACTGTCAGATCAGATCATTCACCTTCTCTATGGCTCGAGCTTCGAGCGCTCGGGTGGCCTGCTCCCAATCTTGATGATCGCCTTCGTGTCGATCTGCTTCGGATCGCTCGCTGGGTTCACCTCGCCCATCTTGAATCTACAGTGGCGGCTGGCGCTCTACTCCGGTATAGGAGTAGTGGCGAACGTGGTACTCAACCTCGTGTTGATCCCTCCGTACGGCGCATATGGATCAGCGTGGGCGACCGTTGCAACCGAGATCCTGACAATGGTGCTGATGCTCGGCACCATCCTGTGGCGGCTGAGACTGCGGCTGTCGCCATGGAAGCTGATGCGTACCGCCGTGCTGGCCGGGGCGATGACAGGCTTGATGGTTCTCACCAGACCGCTCGGCCTGATCCCAGCCGGGGTGATCGGCGTGGCCTTCTACGCCGTAGGCCTCTTCGGCGCGCGCATCGTCAATCTGAACGAGCTGCGCGCACTGAGGGAACAGCGTGCCTGAAACAGGACTGCTGATCGTCAACGCCGACGACTTCGGCGGCAACCCGCTCGCGACAGACAGGATCGCCGAGTGCTTCCGGGCGGGCACGATCACCAGCACGAGTGCGATGATGCACATGAACGATAGCAAACGGGCCGCGTCGATCGCCAAGTCGCGTGAGCTCCCTGTCGGTCTGCACCTCAACCTCACCCAGCCGTTTGACGATCCTCGCACGCCGCGGGCAGTTCGCGAGCGCCAGGCGGGGGCCGCGCGTCGCTTTGCGGGAAGCCGCGTGCAACGCCTCAGCTACAACCCATTCCTGAGCAGCCTGGTGAGAGCCTGCATTGCCGACCAACTCGAATGCTTTCGCGCCCTGTACGACCGCGAACCGACACACATCGACGGCCACAACCACGTCCACCTGAGCCCAACCGTGCTGCTGGCATTGCCGGCAGCGACGTGTACGCGCACAGCTGAAAGCCCTGCTGGCGCGACTTCGAGCCCCGGCGCGTTGCTGCGGCGAGCGAGAGGGGCCTTCATCTCTCGGAGATACACCACCACCGACCGATTCGTTGCCATCGACCGTCTCGGCTCCTCGCCGAGCACGCAGGAGATCGATCAACTTCTCGCGCTGGCCGATCGCTCGAGCCTCGAGATCATGACCCACCCCGACCGCGAGCGCGACCATCGTCTGTTGATGTCCGAGCGGTGGAGAGCTGCACTCAAATGTCAGACGCTCGGCTCCTTCGCGGCATTGCGCGCTACAGCCTCGCAATAGAGTGAGCCGTCGATGTTGAGCAGCGAGCTGATCATTGACGTTGGCGCCCTGGATGGGCTGCGATCGGAATGGGACGAGCTCGCGGTGGCATGCGCACTGCCGTTGATGGCTCCCGCAACCGTCATGGCGTGGTGGCGTCATCTCGCTCCGCCTCGTGCAGAGCCGCGGTCGGTGGTTGTGAGGGACGGCAAGCAGCTCGTGGGCTTGGCACCGTTCTATGCCGTTCCGGGAGGGCGTCAACGGGTCGACTATCGACTGCCGGGCATCGAGCTCGCGGCGAGGCTTTCGCCGCTGGCCACTGCGGGGCGTGAGTGGGAGGTTGCCGGTGAGGTGACACAGGCACTTGCCGCGTCTCGCCCACGCCCAGATCTGATTGCGCTCGAGGGTCATCCCATCGCATCTCAATGGCCCGCGGCGCTGCGCGACAGCTGGCCCGGCGCATTGCGTCCCGTCCTGCGCCAGTACGTCACCCAGGGCGCACCGACAGTCTCTCTGCAACAGCCCACCTTCGAGGATTGGCTGAGCGGCAAGAGCGCCAACTTCCGCTCGCAGATGCGTCGCATGCGCCGGCGATTCACAGCCGATGGCGGCGTTGCGCGCGTCAGCACGCAAGACACGATCGTGGCCGATATTGACATCTTCATGAGCCTGCACACCGCACGCTGGGAGAAGCGAGGCGATTCCGGCATCGTCGCGATGGGCGAGAGGTACACCGCGACGATCGAGGAGATGGCGCGATCGCATCTGAAGGACGGTCGCTTTCGCCTGTGGATGCTCGAGCTTCAGGGCACACCGATCTCCGCGCAGCTGTTCATCGGCGCCGGTGGCGAGGTGGCTTACATAAATGGCGGTTGGGATGAGCGCTTCGCACACTTGAAGCCGGCGATGCTCGGGATCCTCTACGCGATCGAGGATGCATTCGCGCACTCGCATGAGCGCATGGACCTCGGCGCCGGCGCATTGCCCTACAAGCAGCGCTTCGCCGACGGCAGCGATCCGGTGGCGTGGAACATCCTCGTGGTGCCAGGCTCACATCTACCTCTCACCGTCATCAGGACCGCGCCAATGCTCGCGCGCAGCGCGCTGCGCGACAAAGTCAAGCGAGCGCTCAGCGCGGAGCAGGCGGAGCGCCTCCGCGGTCTACGCGACAAACTGACCAGGTAGACGCAGTGCTCGCATCGCAGCTCATTACAGACCTGTCTGGTCTCAGTGCCATGGAGGATGCGTGGGATGAGCTGGCGGTCGCGAACAGGCTTCCGCTGATGGCGCCCGCGTGCGTGATGGCGTGGTGGCGACACATGGCACCTCCCTCAGCGCAGCTGCGCGCGATAGCAGTCCACGACGACGGGGTGCTCATCGGCCTTGCTCCCTTCTATGCAGATCTCGACAAACCGCGCGGGCGCGTGGACTACCGCCTCCCCGGAATCCAGCTCGCCGCCCGGCTGGCGCCGCTCGCGCTGCCGGGACGCGAGCGAGACGTGGCAACAGCGATCGCAAGCGATCTCGTCGGCTGCACTCCACGTCCAGACCTGATCGCGCTCGAGGGCGCGCCGCGCTCGAGCGATTGGGCGGAGCCCCTGCACGCGAGCTGGCCGCGGCGACCCCGGCCGGCTGTCTGGCGCTATGAGGCTCAGGGATGCCCCACCGTCTCACTACAGGCCGGCTCCTTCGATGCCTGGCTGGCAGCCAAGAGCTCGAACTTCCGCTCACAGATGCGCCGCCTGCGACGACAGTTCGACGCCGCCGAAGGAACAATCCGCCTGAGCACGCCCGAGACGCTGCACTCCGATGTGAACGCCTTCATGCGCCTGCACTCCTCGCGTTGGCAAGACCGCGGAAGATCGAGCTTCGTCGCACTCGGCGAGCGGATGCCGGCAATGCTCGAGGACCTCGGAGGAGCGCTCCTGCGACGAGACGGCCGCTTCCGCTTGCATATCTTCGAGATCGACGGCGAGCCGATCTCGGCCCAGCTGTTCCTCGATGCCGGCGGGCACGTGCTCTACGTGAACGGCGGCTGGGACGAGCGCTTCGCCCAGCTCAAGCCGGCGATGCTCACGATCCTGTGGGCCATCGAGGAAGCGTTCTCGCGCGGAGACAGCTGCGTGGACCTGGGAACCGTCGAGCAACCGTACAAGCAGCGCTTCGCCGACGGTGACGCCCCAGTGACCTGGACGATCGTCCTGCCCGTTCGCCCGCGCGCGGCACTGACATGTCTGAGCGTGGCGCCCATGATCGGACGGTCGAGCCTGCGAAACACGATCCTACGCCGAATGTCGATCACACAGGTCAATCGAGCGCGCAAGCTTCGTGCGCGTATAAGCCGCAGAGGTGAGTGACGCTCTCAGCCGCGCAGCCCAAGCGCACCTTCGATGGCGAGCAGCGTCTGCTCCGGATCGTGGCTCGAGCGTGTAGCCTGGCGGGCCAGCTCCCCCTCTCGCCGGCGACGCCGCGGGTCGCGCCGGTAGGCCTCCAGCGTCATCGCCAGCGCGCGCGGGTCGTGCGACGGAGAGACGATTGTGCCCGCGCCGGCCTGGATGAGCCCCTCTGCGCCCTCTCCATCGGTGGCCACGACGGGGACGCCAACCAACTGCGCCATCACGATCGAGCGGGGCGCACCCTCGGTTGGGCTCGGCGCGAACACTACCAGGTCACAGGCCGAGAGGAACTCTTCGACATGGCCTCGCACATTCGGCGCGAAACGCACACGCTTGCCATATGGAGTGGCGCGGTTGCGCAGCGCAGGCTCCTCCTCGCCCTCGCCCGCGAACACGAGCAACACGTCGCCGTCGATGTGCGCCATCGCGTCGATCACGACATCGTTGCGCTTGCGTCGCTGAAAGCGCGAGATGCAGCCAACGACGAACGTCTCCTCGCCCGCATTCCACTCCGCACGCAACCGCTCGCGGCCGGCCGGACTGAAGCTGACGCTCTCTACGTCGAGCAGGTTCGGCACCACCGTGACCTTCTCAGCCGGCACACCCACATCGATGACGGTGCGGCGCGTCCCCTCCGAGACGGCGATCACCCGGGCCGCCCGACGGGCCGCAAGCGCATAAGCCAAGCGCGCGGGCCCGTGGCGCATCTGCATGGGAACCGGCCCCCACTCGGCCCACACGATCCTGCCGGTGAGCCGCTTGGGAAGCAGCGCGACGAGCAGCTGCTCCTTCTTGAAGTGCAGTAGCACCGCGCCCACCGGTCGCTGCGCGTGCAACGCACAAGCAATTCGCAACAGCGTCAGCGGCGTCCGCCAAGCGACGCGTAAAGCACTGCGCCTTGCCAGCTTGGGCCCGAGATCGACCTCGACCGCCGGCACGCGCGTCCCGGTTGCGATATCCGGCACGTTCGTCAACAGCACGACGTCGTGCCCGCGCTCGGCGAGCGCATCAAGCAGGTCTACGTTGGCGTACTCCGCGCCGCCTCGCTCGTTCGTCGTTTGGATTGAAACAAGGCGATTGCGAGGCATGCGGTAGAGAGAGGCGGTTGAGATCGGGGAGCGAACGACGGGAAATCGCTCCGGCAAGCGTTAGGCGTTGGCCTGTGACTTCTCCTCGAAGAAATCTGGAACGCCATCCCGAGTGGGATAAGCGGTGCCACAGCCTGTGCAGCGCAGCTCATCCGGCGCCTGCTTCAGCCCACCGTGACAGGCCGGGCAGCGCCACCGCGGACGGCCGTCTCCGTGCCCGAGCGCGGGCACGGAGATCAGCCAGTCCCGATTTCGCAACGGCTTGAACCGGCGATTTGGATCTCCCACGCGCTTTGCGAGGAAATGATCGAATGCATAGAAGCCATCGCGGATCCCGGGAGGCATGTAGCGTCCCGCGGCCACGATCAAAGCCAAGCTCGCGTTGCAGCGGAAGCTTCCCAGCGTCGCCTGCCCACCGAATATGCGCTTCACCGTGGCGCGATCGAAGTTGTTCACATGACCCTCTTCGGCAAGCTCGTAGTCCGGCTCGTGGTCGTGATCAGTCTGACTGACCGGAGTGCTGACCAACACCGTTCCCCGCGACACCCGTCGCATCTCGGCAAGCATCAACTCTGGGTCAAGCACGTGCTCGATCACCTCAGTCGAATACACAAGATCGAAGCTGCCGTCCGGGAATGGCAGGCGAGTCGCCTCAGCAGCCGCCGCCTGCATCCCCAGCTCGCGGTGAAGCTTCTCCACGGACGCGTTGGAGATGTCGACTCCCCACACCTCGGCGCCGAAGCGGTCGCGGATCGTCCGCATGAAGAACCCCTCCGCACAGCCCACGTCGAGAGCGCTCTGAAACTCCATCGCGCCAAGCGCGTCGAGCAGCGCGATGCGCCTTATGTAATGACGGAATGCCAGCGGCGTGTACCGCTGACCGGGATGGTGCCCGTGGGCCGCCAGCCGCGTGTTCATGTGCTCGCGGACGGCACCGGCAAAATCTCTCCGTGAAAGTGACGCACGGTCCATCGGCTGCGGGCAAGTGTATCCAGTGTGCCTGCGGGCGCACCGCGAACTCTCCCAGCCGTCGCAACT
The DNA here is from genome assembly GCA_049287685.1 of Solirubrobacteraceae bacterium. GTDB lineage: Bacteria > Actinomycetota > Thermoleophilia > Solirubrobacterales > Solirubrobacteraceae > Palsa-744. The sequence continues at coordinate 25,153 of JBAQGH010000130.1, forward strand.
CCAGATGGCAGAGGTATCATTCGAGCGGCGCTGGTGCCTGGCGTGCCGATCGTCACGCGGCGTCGGAGAGCAGATCAGCCGTGACATCCTCTCCCAAACCAAGCCAGCCACCAAGCACGCGCCGACGCGTCACCGCGTGCTTGGTCGTACAGAACGAGCGGGAACGCTTGGCCGAGGCGCTCGACAGCGTGAGCTTCTGCGACGAGATAGTCGTCGTGGACGGAGGTTCGACCGACGGCACGATCAAGATCGCCGAAGCCGCGGGCGCCAAGGTAATCGAGAACCCTTGGCCGGGATTCGCCGTTCAACGCAACCTCGCGCTCGAGCATGCCAGGGGCGACTGGGTGCTCGAGATCGACGCTGACGAGCGCGTCTCACCACGGCTGCGAGCGAGCATCGAACGGCTGGCCCAAGTGCCGACGCCAAGCGCGGAGATCGCTGTGTGCGCGCTGCGCAACCGCTTCCTGGGCGGGCTGCTCGGGCCATCGGCCAAGTACCCCGCGTACCGCTCACGCGTGTTCCTGCGCGGGTCCTACAGGCACGACGAGTCGCGAACGGTGCACGAGGGAATCGAGCCGCACGAGCGGCCCTTGGTTCTGGACGGCGATCTCGAGCATGAGCTGGCGGGGACGTTGCGCGAGGCGCTGCTCGACGCGTGGCGATATGCCCAGCTTGAGAGCAGGCACTTGCCACGGAGACGCGGCGCCCGTGACTACGCGGTTGGGATCGCGTTGCGCCCGGTTGCGAAGATGGCGTACCGAACCGTGATCGACGGCGGCTGGCGCGACGGCTGGCGGGGGCTGCTGAAGATCGCACTCGACGCCGTGAGCGACGGGCTCGTGTGGACGCTCGCGCTGGCAGGCGCGAGCCGAGGCGCCCCCCTAGCGCTCGAGCAACCCTCTACTTCCGAGCACAAGGGTCACTTCGGGCGCCGGCCCACCGGACCACCCAAGGTGGTCGCCGTAGCCGGTCGCGGACGCTCGGCCCGAACAGCGGCGCGTTGGCTCGAGGGCCTGCGAGCGGCGGGCATCGACGTGGCACTCATATCCGACGACGCCCCTGAGGAGAGCGTGCCCAGCCAGCGCATGCGGCGCCTGCGGCCAGTGGCAACCATGCGAGCCTTGGATATCGAGATGCAGATCAGGACGATCCACGCGGTTGTCGCGGTGGGTCCTCGCGCCAAGCTCATACGACTCCTTGTGCCCGCGACCCTGCGCCCCGAGATCATGAGACTCGACCCGGAAGACGATCCTGCCGCCGCGGCCGACCTCGTGCGGGAGTGTGTCGAGCGCGGACGAGCCACCCGCCTCGATTAATCAGATCGTGCGATGACGCGACTTGGCTCTGGCAATACGAGCGCCCTCGCAGGCACATCGTCGACCACGATGGCACCGGCACCGATGACCGCTTCCTCGCCAATCGTGAGAGTGCGGTCGGCAGGGCACATGATCAGCGCGTGCGCCCCGATCACCGCTCCCCTCTCGATGCGTACGCCGGTGCGCTCGCGAGTCTCCTTCCTGTTGTTGGAGGCGATCGTCGCGTACTGCCAAATCTGAACCCAGTCTCCAAGCACAGTGGAGCCGTGAATCACGACTCCGAGGCCACGGTGAGCGAAGTTGACATGTCCCTCGAGCTGCACATCGGGCTCGAGGATCGCGCCGAAAACCAAGAAGATCAAGCTCTTCAGCACACGTGCACCTGGCCGGAATCCCCGCCGGTGACACCATATGCTCAACTGCCAGAGACGAAGTGCGAGCACTTCGAGCAAGCTATCGCAGCCGGGCGCATACTCGTCGCCGGCCGCGACCCGCCTGCCCTCCTGGTGGCGAGGGGACCCTGCTTGGGCGCTAATGTCGGCGCTGATGCTCGAACGTGCTCGTCGCCCAATCGCGTGGCTCATCATTCTCGCCTGCGCTGGTCTCGCCCTCACCGTCTCCCTACACGAGGCACGCGCTTCCAGCCAAACACCACAGCTTCCCGACCTGGTGGCCGACCCGCCGAACAACATCAGCCTCGACGAGAGCGAAGAAACGCCTACGGGCGGGCATATGGAAGCCGAGCTGCTGCTGAGGTTCAACGGCTACGTGCACAACAAGGGTCCGGGCGCACTGGACTTCAGAGGGATGCGGGAAGCACCGCCCAATCCGAGCGAACCGGCCTTGCCATTGATGGGAGTGTTCCAGCGGATCTACGAATATCCCTCGACCGAAGGCCCTCCGCCAACGGAAGAAAGCACCCCCCATAAGGACGAACCAAGCCGCGGAGTCATGGAATACGTGACGGCCGACGGTCACGAACACTGGCATCTGCAGCATGTCGCCTACTACTCGCTGTGGAACGCCGGCAAGACGGCGGAAGTCGCGCCCTCCCAGAAGGTTGGCTTCTGCTTGGAGGACAGCGAACACGTCGAACCCGAAAAGGGTCCCTCGGAACCGGTCTACAAAGACGGCGGCAACCATCCACGTGAATTCTGCAGGTACAGACAGCCGGCAACCACGGAAGTGTTCGAGGGCATCTCCGAGGGTTGGCGCGACCTCTACACCTCTGATCTCGCCTTCCAATGGGTCAACGTCTCGAACGTGCTCCCCGGCGAATACTGGCTGCGAGCCGAAGTGGATCCCGAACACTTCATCCAAGAAGCTCCGGGGCCAAAACCGCCGGCGTATGCCGAACATCCGACCATCGTCGCTGGCTTCGACGCGCAAGCGCAGTCGAGGAGCGTCGCGGTCGAACATCCGCTGACGGTCACTCTCACCTCGAGGAAGTGGGAAGGCAACGAACCAGACGAACAGCCGTCGGCGGTCCCCTCCTATGCGATCGTCACGCCACCCGCGCATGGCACGCTCAGCGTGGTGACCGCCAACCACGTGGAATACACGCCGACAAGCGGATACGAAGGGACAGACAGCTTCACGTTCTCCGCCAGCGACCCATACAGCCCCTTCCCCAAGGACCCCGCCATCGCGACGGTATCGATTGACGTGAGCAACGATCCGGCTTCGCCGAGCGTGGCGATCGAAGGCGCTCCGGCAAGCGTGATCGCAGGCACGAGCGTCCAGCTGTCGGCGCTTGTGAGCGACGACACTCCGGAAGTCACATGGAGCGCAAGCGCTGGATCGGTTGCGCCCACCGGCCCGTCGACGAGCCTCTACACCGCCCCGTCTGTCCCGCCGGTCGGCAAGCTCGTGACGATCGCCGCGGAAAGCCCTGGCGGGGGCCACGACCAGCGGACGATTGAAATCCTGCCAATCACTCCGCCCCAACCGAACCCCGAAGTGCCGGTCCAGCCGCCGAGCACCACCTCCACCATCGCTCCCCCGACTCCGCTGCCGCTCCCGTCGACGCCAAGCACAGAAGGGACGCCAAGCACAGGAAAATCACACATATCTGCTGTTCCCGGCCCCCTTTCGAGTCCGGGTGCGATGCTGATCGGACGCAAGCTCTACATGACCGCGACCGCGAGGGAGGCCGGACGCCTACGCCTCACCGCACTGCTGCGCGGTCGGCGGATCGGCAGTTGCATGGCAAGAGTGAGAAGTCACCAGTCGTTCACCTGCACTACGACCCTCCCCAAGGGCGTCTCGGTGCACGCTTCGATCAGCGTGTGGGCCACGCTCCGAGTCGGCAGCCATCTCCTCCAGACCGTCCGGCGCGCGGCGAGGGTGCCGACGGCGATGAGCGCGATGGATGCATCTGCGTGGCTCGACGTCAAGCAAGCGTGGCGATACATCTGCGGGGTGTAGACCCTCACGCCTGAGTCAGGCAGACGTGCCGCGCGCGCATGCTCCCTCTCGGACGGCGCCCTGCGGAGATCAGGTCGTGCGAATGATCAAAACCGAGCAAGGCGCGTGGTGCGAGACCTTGTTCGGCACCGACCCAAGCAAGAACCGCTTGGCTCCCGTCATCCCCTTGTTCCCCACCACGATCAGGTCGGCACCCTGCTCTTCGGCCACGTCGAGGATCGCGTCGGCCGGATCGCCCTGGCGCGGATACACGTTCACCGCGACACCGGCCTCGCGGGCCACCGCGGCGGCCGCCTCCAGCGTCGCGTCGACATCCTCGCGCGGGCTGACTGCCCACTGCAGATCCTCTGGCGCGTCGCGGCGCTCCTCGCGCAGGCGCTGCGCCGGCACCGGCTCGTACGCGCTCACGAGCTCGAGCGTGGCGCCCACGGCCTTGGCGAGGTCAACCGCTTGGCGTACAGCCTGACCGGCGGTGTCCGAGCCGTCGGTTCCAACCACGATCGATCTGAACATGACCCTCCCTTGGCTTCGGTTCGAGCAGCGTGCGACTCAAGTGGAGCCGATCATATCCGCCGGAGCCCGGCAACGAAAGCACATCGCTCGCTTATGGTTAGACACAGTTGTGATCGACCTACACACCCACGTGCTTCCGGGCATCGACGACGGCCCTGAGACGATCGAGGGCTCGCTCGCGCTGGCGCGCGCGGCCGCGACAGACGGCACGCGCGTGATGGTGGCCACGCCGCACGTCAGCTGGCACCACCACAACAAGGCCGAGACGATCGCGCGCTTGACGGCCGAGCTGAACGAGCGCCTGCGCGCCGAGGGAGTAACGCTTGAGATCCGCACGGGCGCCGAGGTCGCGATGACGCGCGTGGACGACATCGATCCGCATGAGCTCGAGCGACTGCGCCTCGGCGGCGGCCCGTGGCTGTTGCTCGAGCCGCCCTTCACCCCGATCGTGACCGGTCTGGATGGAGTCGTGGGGGCGCTGCAGAGCACCGGGCATCGCGTCCTGCTCGCCCATCCCGAGCGCTGCCCGGCGCTGCATCGCGAGCCGCGGATCGTGGAGTCGCTCGTGCGTGGCGGAGTCCTCACATCCGTCACCGCCGGCTCGCTGGCGGGGCGCTTCGGCGGTCAGGTGCGGCGCTTTGCACGGCACCTGCTCGAGCAGGGCCTGGTCCACAACGTCGCCTCCGACGCACACGACGCGACCAGGCGACCGCCCTGCATGTCCGCCGATCTCGCCGAGGCGGGTTTTGCCAACCTCGCCGACTGGCTCACCCAAGCGGTGCCGGCGGCGATCCTCAGCGGCGAGGAGATACCCGAGCGCCCTGAGCCGCCCTCCCTGAGCGAGCGCCGGCCACAGCGCATTCGCTGGCGCCGGCGTTGAGCGTTCGGCCATGAGGATTGTGTCGGCGCGCGAGCGGCGGCACGCGGCCACGGCCTCAGGCGAGCTTGGTGATCGCGATGATCATCCCGATCACGACAAACACGATGATTGCGCCCTGCAGCCAGATCCAGGTGGGTGACATACCTGCCAAAGCCTAGTCATATGGCGGGAAGCACACTTGCAGGTGCGATTTCTCATACCGAGCGCGACTATCGTGTAGGGATGAGGAGGCGATTCAGCAAGCTGATGATGGCACCGGCGCTTGCGACTGTGCTGTTCGTTCTGCTCGCCCCGGCCGGCGCCCAGGGCGCGGTGTCGCCGACCTCGGCGCCGCCGCTTGGCGGCGTGAATGCGACCGACCTCACCTACGGTGCGACGCCCGCGAGGGTGAGCCAGGAGATCGCCTGGGCACGCTCGCTTCATGCCCACGCGATTCGCGTGGAAATCCCCTGGGCGACGCTCGAACCGAGTCCAGGCCGAATCGAACCCCGAGCGTTGGCGTTCACCGACAGTCTCGTCAACCAAGCGGCTGCCGCCGGGATCAAGGTGGTGGCGCTGACGATGTGGACGCCCTGCTGGGCCTCCTCGGCGCCTGCTTCGCTGCTGAGCAAGTGCCGGCCCGACAAAGGCGGCAAGGCACAGGCATGGCCCCCGGTGAACCCAGCAACCTACGGCTCGTTTGCGGCATTCGTTGCCGCGCGCTACGGCTCCAAGCTCGCCGCGATCGAAGTCTGGAACGAGCCCGACCAGTCCAACGAAGATTACCTCGCCGGCCCAAAAAAGGCACAGCACTACGCCGGACTACTGCGCGCTGCCTACCCGGCGATCAAGAGCGTCGATCCGCAGATGACGGTGCTGGGAGCCTCACTTGTCGGCTCCAACGGCGTCTTTCTGCGCGCGCTCTACGCCGCCGGGATCAAGGGCTACTATGACGGGCTATCCGTGCACTTCTACACACTGGTGCTCGGCTCGTTGCGCTACCTGCACGAAGTGCAGCTGCGGAACGGCGACCACACTCCCCTGTGGCTGAACGAGTTCGGCTGGAGCAGCTGCTGGCCGCGCCAGCGCATCCAGCAGGAACAGGGCTGCGTCACCAAGCAGGCGCAGGCCGCCAATATCGCCAACGTCTATCGTGAGACCGCAAGGACCCCGTGGATCGCCGCCGAGATGCTGTACTCGCTGCAGGGCTCTCGCAGCGAAGACTTTGGCGTGCTCAGCGAAACCGGCGCACACAAGCCTGCGTTCGCCGTGCTGCGCAGCGTGTTCATCTCGCCCTTTGGCAAGCCGAGCCCGGTGACAGTGCACCTAGGCCGTCGTGGCGGCAGCATGGTGGCGAGCGGGTCGGGGCCCGTCGGCGACTACCTGCAGCTGGAAGCGTTCAGAGGCGGGCGTGCCGTCTACAGGGCGCAGTTCACGCTCAACCGCTACAACCGCTACTCGATCGCGCTACCACGGGTGCTCGGGACGAAGCTGCGGGTGAGCGTGTTCCAGTACTGGCTGGGCACGGCCAGGGCGGCCAGCGCAAGCAGCTGAGCGCGCCGTGTAGGCGTGCTAGCCAGCCCACGACTAATCCGCGTTGCGGAACAGCGCGATGAGCGTCAACAGCGCGATCTTGAAGTCGAGCGCCAGGGACCAGTGGGCGATGTAGTAGTTGTCCCACTCGACCCGTTCGGCCAGCGAGGTCTGACCGCGCAAGCCGTGTACCTGCGCCCAGCCGGTGATGCCCGACTTGACCCGGTGGCGATCGCCGTAGCGGGCGATGTCGCGCCCAAACAGCTCGACGAACTCGGGACGCTCCGGGCGCGGGCCGATCAGACTCATCTCGCCGCGCAGCACGTTGAGCAGCTGCGGCAGCTCGTCGACCGACGTGCGGCGCAGGATGCGTCCGACAAGCGTGCGGCGGTCCTCGCCGTCCTCGACGCCACCCGGGGCGGTGTCGAGGGGGAGCATGCCCTCCACGTCAGCCGCACCGAACGCGACACCTGCAGGCTGGAGCGCGGGAAGCGGGTCGAAGCGCATCGAGCGGAACTTGTAGAGGTCGAATTCGGTGCCGTCGCGGCCGACACGGCGCTGGCGGAACAGCACGGGACCAGAGGAGCTGGCGCGCACGGCGAGCGCGGCAAGCGCGATCACGGGCGAGAGCACGATCAGCAGCAGCGTGGCGGAGACGCGGTCGATCACGTGCTTGGTCGCGAACTGCACCCCCTTGGGGTTGACGCCCGAGAAGGACAGGAGCGGCAGCCCGCCGACCGTGTCGTAGCCGACGCGGTCGTTGATCGTGTCGAACATACGGGGCACGACGGAAACCTCTATGCCAAGCTCTTGGCAGCGCTGGATCAAGCGGCTGATGCGCGCGTCGGCGACAGAGGAGAAGGCAACGATCAGGTTGCGCACACCCGTGCGCTCGACGATCTTGTCGAGATCCTCGGAAGTGCCGAGCACGGGCACGTCACGGCCGCCGACCTCCGCGATCGAGCGAGGGTCGTCGTCGAGGAAGCCGACCGGCGCCAGGCCATACTCGGGATGGTGGTCGAGGCGGCGCGCGACCTGGGATCCGACGAGGCCGGCGCCCATGATCAGCACGGGCTTGCCAACCAGCCGGCGGCGACGCGCGAAGCGCTGCGTGAGCGTCAGCGCGATGCGACTCAGACCGAGCCCGAGCAACACGAACAGCCATGCCTGAAGCCAATCGTCCTGACTCGGCATCGTCCCGTTGACGGCCACGCCAACCATTGCCACCGCGACCGCGCCGACGGACACGGCGCTGACGACCGGCACGATCCCGTCGAGCAGCAGCGCCCGCAAGCGCGAGCGGTAGAGGCCGCGCAGGTAGAGCAGCAGAAGGGCAACGGGCGGCAGCACGAGCAGCGGAGCCCGCACGGCAGATACAGAGAAGGCGGAGCCGACTCCGCCGAGCGCGGCGAACACGCCGACATACATCAGCAGCAGATCCACCGACGGCCGCAGGATGCTCCAGCCAACCCCCTCCAACAGCCACTGCAGCGGACCCTTGAAGACGCCGCGGTGCAGGCTGTGCGGGAAGGGCGCGTCGCGCCTGACGGGCAGCTGGCCTGTCAGCGGGAGCGAGGTGGATGTCTGGCGTGAGATCTCCATTGCGGCGATGGCTCGAGGGGCGTCCTAGTGGTCTATCGGTCGCTCGGCATTAGCTCTGTAGCCGGGAAAGCCGCAGGGTAAGCACCGCCACCAGCCCAAGCGTGGTGAGGATCCCAACCAGTAGGAGCACGTCGCCGCTCGATACGCCGGCCAGGGGCGAGACGCTTGCGACGGAGCCCTGAGAGGTTGGGTAGACGTAGGCGCTCGCTGCGCCGCTACCGGCACCCATCGACCGCCCGCTCTGTGGAGCGCGCGAAGCGGGCCCACCCTTAGAGGTGCCCCGCGAGCCCGAGCCGGCATTTGCCGGGCCTGCTTGCGAGCCGCGGGCCGATCCCGAGCCTGTCGAGGACGTCCCTCCCGCGTTACTCGTCGACGTTCCCGCCGAGCCTGAGAGGTTCGTGGGGCCCGAGCCGCCCGAGCCCGACGATCCACCGGCGCCTCTGCCTCCAGATCCCCCGATAAGCGTCGAGCCGAGGATGGCCTGTTCGCCTGCGCCCGGGCCCCCGTAGCCGCTCAGCAGCGGGCTGCCCGCAAACGCCGTCGTGGGGGCCATAGCGAGCGTCGCTGCCGCGAGGGGCAGAACCGATGAGATCCATATTTTGCGAGTCATTCCCAACCTTGGGTTCCTTTCATCGGCGTGAGCGGCGGCGGACGCTCTCCTTGCCTATCTCCTTGCTACATGGATCAGGCCATCGGTCCCGATGGTGTTCGATTTTGGGTCGGCCAACGCGCCCTTCGAGCTATTTCGCTCGAGTCGGCCAAGCTGATCACACGCTAGCGAAGCTGGAGCCAATTACATAGTCAATAACCCGCAAACCCAAGATGTTTACGCAAGTTGCTCAGCCTTGAGCAGGATTGAGCGGTTTAGCGCTTGCACGCTCACGCGTCTGCCGGTGCGCACGGTGGCCAGGGCTTCGCGAGCCAGCGGATCGCGTGGGTCGAGGCGTACCGCTCTTTTGAGCAGCACGAGCGCTCGCGCCCGCTCACCCGACTGCGAGGCGATCGCGCCGAGCTCGAGTGCGGCGTAGGCATCGCCAGGCACGCGCACGAGTGCCCGCGAGAAGGCGCTCTGAGCGCGAGCGAGGTCGCCGTAGCGCAGCGCGATGCTGCCTTCCACGAGGTAGGGCCGATCGCTCAAAGGGTTCAGCTTGGCGGCCTCTCCCAGCCGGCCATAGGCCGTCAGCGGTGCCCGTGGCCAAATCTGGGCGGCACTCTGGACCTGGCGTTCGCTGAGCCACGGAGCTACTAGCGAAGCCACGGCGGCAAGTGCCAGCAGACTGGCGAGCGTCGCAAACGCCAAGCGAATCGGTCCCCACCCTCGCGCCCGCCTGCCCTCCTTTATGGAGGATCTCCGCGAAGGGGCCTGCTGGGCGGGCCGATCTGGAGCAGCGTCGCCTCTTCCCAAAGCCTGATGCCCCCCGCGCGCGCGGGGGGCATCCCGATTTTGGGCATCCCGAGCTCCCACCAGCGAGCAGGCGATGCCGAGCAGCGCGAACGCACAGGAGCCGAGCCCCGCGAACTCCCAGAACCAGTCGAACGAGCCATGGACAGCCCAGTAGGCAAAGCCGGCCAGTGCCGCCGCGGCGACCGTGCGCGCCAGCGGATCTGAGCGGCGCATCGCGCGCCAGCCGGCCACGAGCGCCGCGCCAAGGCCCACGACAGCCAGTAGAGCGCCAAGGAGACCTGCCTGCGACAGCGTGCGCAGCTCCACACTGTGTGGATAGCGCGGCGTCTCGTCGCTGCGACCGTGGAGCAGGTACTGCTGGGCGAAGTTGTCGACGCCGATGCCAAGCACGGGATGCGCCACGAATTCGTTCAGCGCCACGCGATAGAAGTCGTAGCGATTGCTGCCGAGACCGCCGAGCAAGCGGTTGCTGCCGGCCGCTTCGACGGTGTAGCCGCCCTTGAAGCTATCCCAGGCATGATGCACCCGCGTCACCGGATTACCGGCCACAGCCAGACCGCCCACGACGACCCCGAGCATGGTCGCCATAGCGACGACTGCCACACCGCGGCGCAACCTCTTAGCCGCTCCTGGCGAGACGCTCCGGTGGCTCTCGAAGAAGGCTCCGCCAGCCACGAGCAGACCGACCAGCAGCGCGGCGACGAACATCGCGAGCACTGCCGTGTGCGTGGCCGCATGGGCGCTCTGCCCGGCGCGAATGTGGTCGCCAACGTGCAAGACCAGCGGAGCCGTCGCACCAATGCCCAACGCGACCGGCACCGCCGTGGCAAAGGTGCGCAGGCGCTGAGGCACAAGTGCGAAGACCAAAACGATCATTACCGGCGTGGCGTACAGCGAGCCCCTGCTCAGGCTGAACAGCGCCACGTCGGCCAGTACTACCGCGCCGCCGGCCAGCAGCCCGCGCAAGGCCCAAGGCAGACTCGCGCCGCGCGCCAGCAGCAAGGCCGGCCAGAAGACCATCAGCCATTGCGCGGCCGTGGCGTTTGGATAGCCCACGGGATAAGCCAGGCGTTCTCCCGAGAACAGCGCTTCAAAGCTCTTGCCACCGGCCAGGTCGAGGCGCAGCGCCACATACGTGGCCAATCCGATCATGGCAAGCGTCCACAGGCCGAGCAGCAGGGCGGCGCTTGCGCCACGTCGCGGCCACAGCGAGAACAGCGCGAACACGAGCAGATAGAGCAGCGTGCGGTTGGCGCCTTCCCATGCTTCAGCCGGTGCGGCTGCCCATAGGATCGAGAGGAAGCTGAGCGCGGTGTAGGCCGCCAGGCAGGCGAGCGCAAGCTTGACCGCCACGGGGATCTCGGCAGAGCGCAAAGGGACGGCCAGGACCGCTATCGCCAGCAGCACCAGCACGATCAGCGCGCCTGGCGCCCAGTGGGTGAGCGGATAGCCGGCCTGACTGGTGGCCCACACCACGAACAGCACGATCGCCGCCAGCGCCGGGATCGTGGCCGGCGTCTCGCGCAGCGACACCGTGGGCCATCGCGTCATCGTCGTGAGGATATTCGTCGTAACTGCCGACTCCCCCACAAAACGACACGACCGGTCCGTCGAGCCAAACGGACATGCCCCCGCACGCGCGGGGGCATGTCGCTTTGGGCGATACCTCACCTCGATACCCGCAACTCGCGCTGCGTGCCGCGAGATCGCACGGACACTCTCGTCTTCCGCTAGATTTCCTAGGACTGGCTGTCCAGCCAAAACACCGGCCCAGAGGAGCGAGCACATGGCGAGCACAGCTACATCCCCGGTAGGCGAAAACATTGGCAGCCTGCCGGTCGACGCCGTCTCCTACGAGGACCTGTACGCGCGCTGGGAGCGCGGCAACTGGAGCGCTACCGAGCTTGACTTCACTGAGGACGCCAAGCAGTGGCAGGAGCGCTTCACCGAGTTCGAGCGTCAAGCCGCACTTTGGAACTATGCGCTGTTCTTCTGGGGGGAGGACGCCGTCGCCGACAATCTCTCGCCCTACATCGACGCGGCGCCGCGCGAGGAGCAGAAGTACTTCCTCACCACCCAGCAGGTCGACGAGGCGCGCCATGCCGTGTTCTTCAAGCGCTTCATGCAGGAGGTCTGCGGGATCGGCAGCGGCTCGATGAAAAGCGGGCTGGAGGCGATCAAGCCCCAGTTGACACCCGGCTTCCGCAAGATCTTCGACCGGCTGGACACGATGGCCGACGAGTTGCGCAAGGATCGCTCGCCCGCCAAGCTGGCGGCAGCGGTCACGCTCTACCACGTCGTGATCGAGGCATCGCTGGCCCAGCCCGGGCAACACTTCATCTGCAGCTACCTGGAAGAGCGCGACGTGCTGCCGGCCTTCCGGCAGGGGATGCGGAACATCGCCGCGGACGAGCAGCGCCACATCGGCTTCGGCGTGAAGCTGCTGGCCGACCTCAAGCGCGAAGACCCCGTCGGCGTGCCGAAGGCCGTCGCCAAACTTCTGCGCGAGGTGACGCGCTATACGGCGCAGGTACTGATGCCGCCCGGCTGGGACGAAAGCTACATAACGGTCTTCGGCGCCACCTACGACGAGGTGGGCGTCGAAGGGCTGACCTCGATGACGACCAAGCTCCGCTCGGCTGGGTTGGCGCCGGAGACGCTGCCGGGACCAGCGCTGCTGCCGCCCGGGCTCGAGCTAATCGAGATCTCCCAGCGCGGACGCGAACTAGCCAAGGCGGGTGTGATCGGCGTGCGCGAGGGGCCCAGCAAGCGCGATCCCGAGACCGTGGCGCTGCTGTTCGACACGATCCGCCGCCAGGTCAACCCAAATCACAGACTCAAGCGGCCGACGACCTTCCAGTGGGAGTTCACCGACCCCGACGTGGCGGCTTGGCATTTGCGCGTGGACAACGGCTCGAGCAGCGTCGAGCAAGGGCTCGCGCCGAACCCCGACCTGCGCCTCAGGGTCTCCTACCAGGACTTCGTGGACATCGTCGGCGAACGACTCGACCCGCTGCGGGCGATGGCAACCGGCAAGCTGCGCCCGCGCGGCAATCCGCTGGCGATGAAGCGGCTGACGCAGGTCTTCCCGCGCGCCTGAGCAAGCCGAAAGGTTTTTTGGGGCTGAGCTGGGCCGCACGAGCCGACGCCGGCTCGTAGGAGCTGAAGTTCGGCCGCCCGCGCAAGTGCGCTATTCAAAGCCGAATTCGCCGACGGGCGAGCCGGCACGCTGCGCCGTCGGCTGAGTTGGCGCGGGGCCGGATGCCCGCTCAGGTCCGAACTCGCGCGCGGCCGCCGCTTCGACACGAGAAGCAGCGTCGCGGACCAGCGCCGCATGCGAGTGCAACCGAGCAGCGGCGGTTGGTCTCTGCTTGGAACGTGCCCCATGTGCGCTTTCCGGTTTCCCGGCATAAGGGGGCCTTGCAAGAAAGGGGGTATCGGGCAACACAAATAGGGCTTGCGAAGGCGCGGAGACAGCGATCGGCGCCGGCGTGAGCGCGGCATGCGAGGGACGGCCGCTCTGGCTGGCATGAGCATGGCTGCCGAGCGCCGCATAACCGACGCCGACAACGACAATCGCCGTGACCGCGAGCTTGGCCGTGAGCGAGCCCGCGACACCGCTCCAGCCG
>JBAQGH010000131.1:0-2723 GCA_049287685.1 Solirubrobacteraceae bacterium
CGCCACCTCATCGAGCCCGAGAAAACCTACTGGCGCAACCAAAACAACCAGCCAGGCCGCTGGCCCGACTCCTCAAGCTGAGACCAATGTCCCGACTCAAGCGAGACCTATGTCCCGACTCATGACACGATGCGGGCGGAGGGACTCGAACCCCCAAGGGCATAAGCCCACTGGCTCCTAAGGCCAGCGTGTCTACCAATTCCACCACGCCCGCGGGTTTAGTTGCGTGAGGACCGCCTGAGATTGTATGGTCATATGTGCGATGGCATCCAGTGGGGAGAGAAGTGGGGAGCCGGGCGTGATCATCACGCACCCAAACCGGGGTAAGCCGACGGCCCAGGCAACGCGCGCAACGGTCGTGCTGCTGCTGCTCGTTTCCACCGCTTTGATCCTGATCATCACGATCGGCGGCTGGGGAACGCTCGAAGGCGGCATCCCGATCCTGCTGGCCTGGGCGATCGTCTACATGCTGATGGCCTACTTCGCCGCACGCTGGAGTCGCGGTGTGCTGCCGATGGCTGCCGCACTCGCATTGATACTGCTCGTGTTCGCGCTGGTTGCCGCGCCAAGCTGGTTCGCGCGCAACAATGCCGGCTTCGCCCAGCCTAGCCTCAACGCCGGCCTGCTTGGCGTGCTCACGCTCGTGATCATCCCGGTGCAGATCCTGCTGATCGCATTCGCGATGCGCGGCTTCCAGCAGGGCTGGAACATCGAGCTGGAGCAGCTGGACCCGCGCGCGGAGCGTGACGCGCTGGCGCGACCGGTCTAGCGTACTATTGGAATCCGTTGCGGCGGTGGCGGAACGGTAGACGCGATGCTCTCAAAAGGCATTGTCCGAAAGGGCGTGTGGGTTCGATTCCCACCCGCCGCATCGAATCTGTAGACGTGGATGGCGGGTCGGGCCGTAGCCCTCTCTTAGTGGGCTGGAGCTCTTGCTTTCGCAAACGCGTCATCCCACCAGCTCCAACAGCTCCCCGGCAATCGCGGGTACCGCGGCAAGCACGCCCAGTGGCAACCCTTCCCGCTCCGGGAGCTCTTGCACTGTGAGCCTGGCCCGCTCACAAACCAGCGTGCCCGCTGCGATATCCCACGGCTTTACGGTGCGCTCGAAGTAGGCGTCATAGCGCCCGCAGGCGGTCCATGCCAAGTCAAGCGCAGCCGATCCGAAGCGGCGGATGTCCCGTACACGCGGAACAAGGCCGGCAAAGACCTTGGCTTGGGCGGCACGCACCGTGGCGTCGTAGGCGAAACCGGTAGCGACCATCGCGCTTGAAAGCTCTGTGCGATCGGATGCCGCGATCGGGGCGCCGTTCAACAACGGGGCTCCATCGCGCGTGGCGACGAACAGCTCACCACGACACGGATCGAAGATCGCCCCCACAAGCGAACCGTGCTCGTCCGCGACAGCCACACTCACGCACCACTGGGGAATCGAGAAGAGAAAGTTGACGGTGCCGTCGAGCGGGTCCACCACCCAGGTGAGACCGCTGGTGCCGTGCGTGCCTCCCCCCTCCTCGCCGAGGATTCCGTCGACGGGGCGTAGCCGAGCGAGCCTCTCGCGGATCAGTCGCTCGGAGGCGAGATCAGCCTCGCTGACCAGGTCGGTTGGCGTGCTCTTACTGGCGAGTGCCCGCTCACGCCCCCCCTCGAAGCGCTCCAGCAGCAGCGCGCCGGCATCACGAGCAAGCCCGACCGCGATCTCCAGCAGCTCGGCCTGCAGGCCCAATCCGCCCGCCTCGATGCGCCCAGCCGCTAGAGGTTCGCTTGAGTCGGCAGGAACGACCTCCGATCCCTCGGGCTCGGATGCGCCGCTCACGCGAACGCGTCGGGGCGATGCTGTGCCCAGGGGCGCTCAGCCTCGATCTGGCCGGCGAGCGAGAGCAGCGTGGTCTCGGCGCCGGGGCGCCCGACGATCTGTACGCCGCGCGGCAGGCCGTCCGCGCCGAAACCGGCCGGCACCGATGCAGCCGGCTGGCCCGTGAGGTTCCAGGGAGCGTTGTAAGGGACCAGCGCCGTCACCGCGTTCAGCGTCCACAGCGCTCCACGCCCATCGTACTGGCCGATCCGCGGCGGCGGTTGGGCGGTCGTCGGCGTGATCAGCACATCGTGATCGACCAGGACTCTATTGAGCTTGTCCGTGAGCGTGTGCTCGGCGGCGCGAGAGCGCTCCAGAACCGCCGGCGGCACAAGCCCCCCGAGCGCCGACATCGAGCGCGTACGGCGCGACAGGCGCTCGGGATACGGACGCGCATTGGCTTCCTCGTGAATTCCACGCAGGTAGCGCATCAGCACGGCGGGCATCGTGTCGAAGCCGTAGTCGGGATCCTGCTCTTTGACTTCGTGCCCAAGTGAGCGCAGCAGCTCGACCGTCTCATCCAGAGCGCGGCGGGCATCGCTGTCCAGGCGCGCGATGACCAGCGGCGGGATCTTGGTTGAGAAGGCGATGCGCAGCTTGCCGGGCGGGGTGCGCGCAGCCGACAGGAACGAGACCGAGGGCGGCTCGGGGCGATCGCGGTCCACCGGCGCCGAACCGGAGCCAACGTCATGGAATAGCGCCGTGTCGATTACCGAGCGGCTGAGCACCCCGTTGACCGACATGCCAAACCAAGCCTCGGCTTTGGGCGCCATCGAGACACGCCCGCGCTGGGGCTTGAGCCCAAACAGCCCGCACCAGGCCGAGGGGATACGAATCGAACCGGCGCCGTCAGAGCCGAGCGCGGCGC